>CAKTXB010000045.1 GCA_934630555.1 uncultured Oscillospiraceae bacterium | reverse complement strand
CGGATCTCTGCTTGCGCGCGGCATAGGCTGCGGCCTCGTCAGCCGGAACGGACAGCTGGAGCATTTTTTCGGTCTTGCTGCCCGTGCGCTGCGCCATATCCACATTCTCTTCGATCAGCCTGCGCGCCAGAAGATAGCGCAGGGCGCTTTGCAGCGCGGCTTCATCGGGAAACTGTGCGCGCAGAGCGGACAGGTCGGTGCAGCCGCCCAGCTCTTCCAGCGCCTGCATGACCGCCTGCGCGGCGGGATTGCGTGCTGTCATGGCACGCCAGCCGGCGCTGTCACAGACGACCGTGTAGGTCTGCATGGTCTTGAACCACAGGCCCACGGGCAGGATGGCATGGACGGCGTCATAAAATGTGCAGAAATACCGTTCACGCAGAAAGGCTGCCAGATGCAGCTGGCGCGCCGTCAGCACCGGCTGGGCGTCCAGTGCCTCCTCCACGGGCTTGAGCTTGTCCTCCGGCCCGTCGCAAAGCTCCAGCACCACGCCCTCGCAGCGGCGGTTGCCGCGCCCAAACGGCACACACACGCGCATACCGGGCAGCAGCGCCATATCCTGCGGCACACGGTAGGAATAGGGCTTGTCAATGGCATAGACTGCGGCCGAGACCGCGATTTTCGCAAGCAGATGCCCCACCCCCAAAAGAATGCTTGAAGGCGTAGGCATCCCTGCCTGCGCCTTGTTGGCCGGTCATTACCGGAGATATTTTTCCTTCAGCGACGCTTCGAGCTTTCCGTCTGCGACCTCGCGGATGGCAAGGGTGACGGGCTTGTCTGCCAGCGGCTCATGCGTCAGCTCCGACTCGATGGAGATCTGCCGTGCTCGGCGCGCCACGACATTCACCAGCAGATAGCGGCTGTTTACGTGCTCCAGCAGAGTAGACATTGCGGGATAAAGCATTTAAAGTTCCTCCTTGAGTAAATGGATGCGATCCATCGTTTTACATTTTTCAGCCAGCATGATGGCCTGCAGCTCCTGCACGGCCTGGTCCACATCGTCGTTGAGGACGATGTAGTCATAGCTGCCGGCCTGACTGTATTCCCACGTGGCGCGTTCAAGGCGCTCCTCCATGGCCTTAGGCGACACGTCACCGCGCTTTTCCAGACGCTGGCGTACCATTTCCATGGACGATGTAGCCACAAACACGAGCACGGCCTCCGGCACACGGGCTTTGATCTTCTTCGCGCCGATGACCTCGACGTCCATTACAACGTCCATGCCCTGCGCCATAGCCTCGCGGATGGGGGCAAGCGGCGTGCCGTAGTAGTTGCCGACGTATTCGGCGTATTCCAGCAGCTCATCCTGTGCGATCATCTCTTCAAAGCGCGCGCGGCTGACAAAAAAGTAGCTGCTGCCCGGCTTCTCGCCGGGGCGCGGCGCGCGTGATGTGGCCGATACAGAATAGCGCACATGCTCCGATTCAAGCACGACACGGTTGAGAATGGTATTTTTCCCGACGCCCGACGGCCCGGAGATCACAAACAGTTTTCCCTTCATGCAAGCTCCTCCTGCGCCGGCTCGGCGGTAAATGCTGCATCCATGCGGCCCGACAGTGTTTCCGGCGCAATGGCCGACAGGATCACGTGGTCGGTGTCCATGAGCAGCACGGTTTTTGTTTTGCGGCCATAGGATGCGTCAATGAGCATTCCGCGCTCGCGCGCCTCCTGCACCACGCGCTTGATGGGCGCGGATTCCGGGCTGACGAGCGCCAGCACCCGCGCGGCCGCCACGGCGCTGCCAAAGCCAATTCCAAGCAGTTTCATCCGGCCCTCCGCTTATTCGATATTCTGCGTCTGTTCGCGAATTTTTTCCAGCTCCGCTTTCATGTCCACCACGATGTTGGACAGAGCCAGGTCATTGCACTTGGAGCCGATGGTATTCGTTTCCCGATTGAGTTCCTGCAGCAGGAAGTCGAGCTTGCGGCCAATGGCGCCGCCTTTGGTGAGCATATCCTCCAGCTGGGCCAGATGGCTGCGCAGGCGGACTGTTTCCTCATCGACGGCAATGCGATCCGCGTAGATGGCAGCCTCCTGCAAAATGCGGTTTTCATCCAGCGCGGTGTTTTGCAGCACCTCCTGCATTTTCTGGCACAGGCGCTCGCGGTATTCGGCCACGGTTTCCGGGCTGCGCGTTTCCACCTGCTCTACATGGCGCAGGATCGTCTGCGCGCGGCCGCGAAGATCGGCTTCCAGCGCCGCGCCTTCCGTTTCACGCATGGCGTTATAGCGTGTCAGGGCTTCATCGACCACGCTGAGAATGTCCTGCGTGACCTTCTGTTCGTCCTCTTCGGCTTTTTCGACTGAGAATACATCCGGCAGACGCGCCAGCGCCATCACGGTCACATCGTCGCGTACCTGATAGTCCGCCTCGATCTGCCGCAGGGCCGTAAGATAGCCTTCCAGCACGGCGCGGTTGACCGCCACGTTCACGTTCTGCTCCTGCGTGACGTTCACGCTGATGAATATGTCCACCTTGCCGCGGCTGACGGCTGCCTTGATGCGGCTCTTTACGCTGTCCTCAGCGTAGCTGAACATCCGCGGCAGCTTGACGCTGCAATCAAGATAGCGGTTGTTGACCGAGCGCAGCTCCACCGTGATCTCACGTCCGTCGATGGTCTGCACGGCCCGGCCATAGCCGGTCATACTTTTAATCAAAGCATTCATCCTCTCTGTATTCGGCTTTGCTTGCGTCAGTTGACAAGGGCACACGCGGTTTTTCGCGGGGCAAAACGACGCCTGGCTGCGTTATCCTCATTGGCGGGCGTCAGCCCGCCTGCCTCGTCTGCCTTGCCAGCCGCCGTTTATCCTCCGCGAAAAACTCCGAAGGACTTGCCGGCGCGGCTGGGGCGTTGCCTGCAAGGCAGAGGACACAGGCTTGCCGGCGCAAGCCAAGGACGATAACGCCGCAGGCAGCGTTTCAGCCGCGCCCGCAAGCGTGTGTGCCATTGTCAACTGACGCTTATGCTTTCTCTTCAATGGAAACCACAACGGAATACTCGCCCACCACGCCGGCATCGGTGTAGCCGTCCACATAGATGGTGACCGGCACGTTGACCTTGCCGGTTTGCGTATAGTCCGCCATGTCGGCCACGACGCGCAGATTATTCGTGGAGATCTTTTCGATCTCTGACGCACTGGCCCGCACCGTGACCTGGATGAGCTGCGTCATGCTGCTGTAGTCCAGACGGTCATCGGTGTTGATGAACGTGATGTTTGTGGCGCGCACGACTGCCGTTTCGCGGTTTTTGATGCGCACGCTCACGACTGCCTCCTCCTCGCCGCTGACGTTCTTGACGCCGTCCGGCAGCAGAATGCCCATCGTGAAGTCCTTGCTGTTCGGCGTGGTGGAGAGGTCAATGTTGCCAAGCATGATCTTATTGACGGAGTCCAGGATCGTCGCATCACCGGAGAGCGTGACAGACTTTGGTGTTATCTCATAGGTCACGTCCGCTTCCGTTGCGCCGCCGCCGTTTATGAATGTCACATCCAGCGGTACTTCCTTATACATGACGATGCTGGCTGTCAGCTCCAGCGTATCCGTTTCGGTCACAAGGTTGCTGGTGTCTACGGCGTTGCCGTCGCCGTCTACCAGCGTATAGGGCACATTTTCTACAAACGACCGGTTCAGGTTCGTGCGCGCCACCGTGACGACGGCGGCTTCGATCTGCGACACCTCAGAATCCGGGCCTTTGACGGTGATGGTGTCAAAGTCGAATGACGTGCCGTCGAGCATGTAGCCATCTGCGACCTCAAGACCGGAGAAATCGCCCCGGACAGGGATCTGGCGCGAGATAAAGCGCTCCACCGTGAAGCGCACTTGCGCGGGGCTGCGCTCTGAGATGGTGACTTCGGACTCCGTTACCCCTGCCGGGAGGCTCACGTCATAGCTCAGGGAATATTCCTTGGCGCTGCGCACATTCGTGACATTCACAACGGCGGAGATCTCGCTGCGCGCCTGCACCAGTTTTTTGAGCGCTGTGTTCTTGCCGGTAAAGCGGATGGACACTGTGGCGTCGCGTCCGTCGGCAATGACAAGGTTCTGGTCTTCCTGCAAGACCTCCTCGCCGGAGAAGGTGACCGGGATGTCCGAAATGGTGGTGTCGCCATCCGGGTTTACGACCGTGACCACGAAGAACCACAGGCAGATGGCAATGACAAGAGAAACGATGAATGTGATGATCTTACTGTCTTTCATGCTTCTTCACCCTCTTGTCCAGTTCCTGCTTCAGGCGTTCAAACAGCCCCTTGTCCTGTACGTCGTCCTTGGGCAGCAGTTCGTTTTGCAGCAGCTTTTCCAACGTCTGCGGTGCAAGGTGCCGCTTGAGCATTCCGCCGATGGCGACGGAGATGGTACCCGTTTCCTCGGAAACGATGACGACCACAGCGTCAGACGCTTCGCTCGTGCCGACGCCCGCGCGGTGACGCGTGCCGAGATCGGCGGAAAGGTGTGTGTTTTCAGAGAGCGGCATCACGCAGCCCGCCGCCGCCACGCGGCCGCCGCGGATGATGGCCGCGCCGTCATGCAGCGCCGCTTTGGGGAAAAACAGGTTGCGCAGCAGCTGCTCGGATACACGGGCGTCGATGATCGTGCCGGTTTTAAAATATTCTTCCAGTGAAACGTTGCGCTCAAACGCAAGCAGCACGCCGATCTTCTGGCGCGACATGATCTCGCACGCGGAGACCGTGGCGCTGATGGCCGCTTCCTCCGCGTTGGACGCCAGCGGCTTGCCGAAAATTTGCAGACTGGTGCGGCTGCCCAGCCGCTCCAGCGCGCGCCGCAGCTCTGGCTGAAATACGATGACGAGCGCGATCAGGCCGACCTCGAGGATCCGGCTCAAGATCCAGTGCAGCGCATACATATGCAGCACTTCCGTGAGCCATGTGATGATGAGCAGCACCAGAATGCTGCGCAGCGCCCGTGCCGCGTTGGTCGTTTGCAGCAGGCGCAGCAGTTTATAGATCAGGAAGGTGACGACCAGAATATCTAAAATATCCGTGACGGTGATCGTCGGGATACTGTAGAACAGACTTTGAAAGAAATTCTCAACAGCAGACATAAAACACGACTCCCGAAACGCAGTGTGCGCGGACTGACAGGTATACTTACAGTTGTGGCTTATTATACCGCAAATCCCCCGTCCGCGCAAGTGTCTATGCCCCGTCTTTGGAATTTTTCACAACCTCGGCTGCCGTTTCTACATGGCGGAGGGTGTTGAATGCACTGAAGCTGAAGCGCACTGTGCCACTGGCAAATGTTCCGGCGCTTTTGTGTGCCAGCGGCGCACAGTGCAGCCCCGCCCGCACGGCAACGCCCCGCGCAGCAAGAGTGCCCGCCAGTGTTTCACAGTCGCAGCCGTCCATGGTCACGGACAAAACGCCTGTCTGCGGCGTATCCTCATATACGCGCACGCCGGGGATCTCCCGCAGCCGGTTTGCCAGCGTGCGGCGCAGAGCCGTTTCGTGCGCCAGGATAGCGTCCGTGCCGCGCTTTTGCACAAAGGCCAGCCCGGCTGCCAGCGCATGGATGCCTGCGACGTTCGGCGTGCCCGCTTCCGCCGCATCCGGCAAAAAGTCCGGCATCTGCGGCAGCGCGGACAAGCTGCCCGTGCCGCCCTCCAAGAGGCTTTCCGGCATTTGACCGCACAGCAGGATGCCCGTGCCCTGCGGGCCGTAGAGGCTCTTGTGGCCCGGCATGGCGATGAATGCCGCGCCAAGCTGGTGCAGACTGACCGGCAGCACACCCGCCGCCTGCGATGCATCCAGCACAAACGGCACGTTCCGTTCGCGGCAGAGCGCCGCGATTTGCCGCACCGGCAGGATATAGCCAAAGACGTTCGACACGTGCGTACACACGACAGCCTTTGTGTCCGGCGTGATGGCCGCATCGAAGGCGCGCAGCGTATCGTCGGGGTCAAAGAGTTTCTGTCCGGCCACCACGATCTGGGCGCCGATCTTATGCAGTGGACGCACGACGGCGTTGTGTTCAAAGCCGGAGATGACCACGCGGTCGCCCGGGCGCGCCAGCGTTTTGAGGGCGATGTTCAGTCCGTGCGTGGCGTTCATGGTGAATACGACCTGCTCCGGCACGGCGTCAAACAGCGCCGCTGCCCGCTCCCGGCAGGTGTAAACGGCCTCCTGCGCCGCCTCGGCGGCGGCGTGGCCGCCCCGCCCGGGGCTGGCAAAGGCCCGCATGGCAGTCAGCGCAGCCGTATAGACTGCGGGCGGTTTTGGCATGGAAGTGGCTGCGGAGTCGAGATAGATCATGTCTGCACCTCCTCCACCGCACCGCTCTGGTACACACGGTACATATGCACAAACGCCGCGTGACCCGTGCGCAGCAGCGCCAGCGCGCGCACGCCCGACTGTGCCGGTATGCGCAGGACATAGCCGCAGCCCTGCATGGAAAGCTGCCGCGGCGCGCGCCCCAGCACCGCCGCGATGCCGCCAAGATACAAAACGTGCCGCGCACTTTGCGCCTGCGTGACGGCGCGGAACGTGAAATAGTATTCAAACATAGAAGTTCCCTCCCGCGTCATTCTATGCCCGGCGTCATTTTTCGGCCACAGATGCGAATTGTTTCCTGCTTTCGCATATTTTTGCAGAAAAGGCATTGACACAGGTCGCTGTGCGTGTATAATGAAATGCAGTTATGATAGAGGTTGCAAAGGACATCAGTACGCTCACAAGACCGCCGGCAGCGGGAGCGGAAAGGGAACTTTGCCGAAGGGGCAGCCGCTCAGCCGGGGCGCTGCAGCCTGGGCCGTCAGAGAATATCTGCCGGACTGTCACGAATGTGGAGCGCTGTCATGGATGAGGCATAGTTTTGTATGTTGCGTCATGACAGGGTCATGACGCAATTTTTTATTTCAGGAGAGAGAAACATGGAACAGAAGAAGCGAAGCAGTGCGCTGGCCACGGCCATCGTCATTGCACTCATTCTGGCGCTGATGGTGTATGCAGCTGTCAGCAGCAACGGCGTTACCCGCCTGCAGGACTGCCCCGAATGCGAGGGCGCGGGCGTTGTGACCATCGCCGATTATGACACCGGCGCGGAAGCGGAGCATACCTGCGCCACCTGCGGCGGCGAGGGCAAGGTCGAGGCCGCCAGTCACGTTTACAGCACCTTCTGGGCGCTCATGCCGCCCATCATCGCCATCGCGCTGGCGCTGATGACCAAGGAGGTCTATTCGTCGCTGTTCATCGGCATCCTCATCGGCGGCCTGCTGTACTCCAACTTTAACCTTGTCGGCACATTTGAGCACGTCTTTGCCGACGGCATGATCGGCACGGCGCTGTCCAGCACCGGCAATGTCGGCATTCTGATCTTCCTGGTCGTGCTCGGCGCGTTGGTCGTGATGATGAACCGCGCGGGCGGATCGGCGGCGTTCGGCCGCTGGTCGGTCAAGCACGTCAAGACCAAGGTCGGCGCGCAGCTGGCCACCATCGCCCTCGGCGTTCTGATCTTTATTGACGACTATTTCAACTGCCTGACCGTCGGCTCTGTCATGCGCCCGGTGACGGATAAGCACGGCATCTCGCGGCCGAAGCTGGCCTACCTCATCGATGCTACGGCCGCGCCGGTGTGCATCATCGCTCCGATCTCCTCGTGGGCAGCCGCTGTCACCGGCTTTGTGGAAGGTGCAAACGGGCTGGAGCTGTTCATCCGCGCCATTCCGTATAACTTTTACGCGCTGCTGACCATCGTGATGATGCTCACGCTGACGTTCGCCAAGTTCGATTACGGCCCCATGCGGATGTATGAGATGAGCGACTATCTCAACAAGAGCGAGCAGCGCCGCGTCAAGGCGAGCATCACGGGCGCTGAAAAGCAGCCCAAGGAGGATGGCAACCCCAATGGCCGCGTCATCCATCTTGTGTTCCCGATCATTGTGCTCATCGTCTGCTGCGTCATCGGCATGATCTACACCGGCGGCTTCTTTGACGGCGTATCGTTCGTGGATGCCTTCTCTGGCTCGAATGCCTCGCTCGGTCTGACCTACGGCTCGGTCATCGCCATGATCCTCACCATCCTCTTCTTCCTTGCCACGCGCGTGATGAAGTTCACCGAGTGCATGGACGCTATTCCCGAGGGCTTCAAATCCATGGTCCCGGCCATTCTCATTCTCACGTTTGCCTGGACACTGAAGGCCATGACCGACTCCCTCGGCGCGCAGCAGTACGTCGCAGCGCTCGTGCGCGGCTCGGCCGGCAGCTTTATGTCGCTCCTGCCCGCCATCATCTTCCTCATCGGCTGCGGCTTGAGCTTTGCCACCGGCACGTCGTGGGGCACGTTCGGCATTCTCATTCCCATCGTGGTCAACGTGTTTGACGGCAACCTGTCCAACGAGCTGATGATCATTTCTATCTCCGCCTGCATGGCCGGTGCCGTTTGCGGCGACCACTGCTCGCCCATCTCCGACACCACCATCATGGCCTCGGCCGGTGCACAGTGCGTACACATTGACCATGTGACCACGCAGCTGCCCTATGCGATGACAGTTGCCGCCGTGTCGTTTGTGGTCTATGTGCTGGCGGGCTTTATCCGCAGCTGGTATATCTGCCTGCCGCTGGGCATTGTGCTGATGATCGGCACGCTGCTGGTCATCCGCGCCGTGACGCAGAAAAAGTAAACGAACCATAAAAAGCTCCCGGATGCTTCTGCATCCGGGAGCTTTTTATGGTCAAAACAGTGTGATCTGGCTGGTTTCCGGCAGATCGCCAAAGGCGCCGGCCAGCTTGAGGTCTTCAATGTGCGTTTTGGACACCTTGGGGCAAGCGGCAGAAAACTCCTCGATGGAAATGAACTGCTTGCCTTTGCGGCCCTCCATAATATCCCACGCAGCGGTTTCACCGAGACCGGACACCGACACGAATGGCGGCAGCAGCTTGCCGTCTTCAATGAGGAACCTGGTCGCATGGGAACGGTAGAGATCAATGGGCGCAAATGCGAATCCGCGCAGGTAGAATTCGTAGCATACCTCCAGCGTGGTGAGCAGGTCTTCATCCTTGGCGGTGGCGTCCTCGTCGGCCTTGATCTGCTGGAGCTTTTGTTTGACGGTCTCGATGCCGCGCGTCATAACGGCGGCGTCAAAGCCGCCCTTCTGGCTGCGGCGGTAGAAATAGGCTGCGTAGAACGCCAGCGGCTCATGCACCTTGAACCACGCGATGCGGAAGGCCATCATGACATAGGCTGTGGCATGGGCTTTGGGGAACAGGTACTTGATCTTTTTGCACGAGCCGATGTACCAGTCCGGCACGCCGGCGGCCTTCATCTCTTCCTCCGCACCCTCGGGCAGCCCCCTGCCCTTTCGCACGGACTCCATGATCTTGAACGAGCGTTTTTCCGGCATTCCGCAGCGGATGAGATAAAGCATGATGTCGTCGCGGCAGCCGATGGCGTCGTTGACGCTGGCCGTTTTGGACAAAATGAGGTCGCGCGCGTTGCCGAGCCACACGTCCGTGCCATGGGAGAAGCCGGACAAACGGATGAGCGTATCAAATTTTGTCGGCTGGGTCTCCTGCAGCATGCCGCGCGTGAAGCCCGTGCCAAATTCCGGGATGGCGCACGAGCCAACGGGGCCAAGGACGGGGTCGTCCTCAAAGCCGAGAATTTTGCTGGAGGTGAAAATGGACATGGTGTCCTGGTCATCCAGCGGGATCTTCTGTGCGTCCACGCCGGTCATGTCCTCGAGCATGCGGATCATGGTCGGGTCATCATGGCCCAGCATATCGAGCTTCAGGAGATTTTCTTCCATGGCGTGATATTCAAAATGCGTCGTGATCCACTCGGAATCTTTATCGTCCGCCGGGTGCTGCACGGGGCAGAAATCCCAGATCTCGTTTTCCTGCGGGATGACCACAAGGCCGCCGGGGTGCTGACCGCTGGTGCGCTTAACATCCACGCAGCCTGCCGCCAGACGGTTTTCCTCGGCCTTGGGCACGGTCTGATCGCGCTCGGCAAGGTATTTTTTTACGTAGCCATAGGCTGTTTTTTCAGCCACCGTACCGATGGTGCCGGCGCGGAAAACGTGCGTTTTGCCGAACATTTCCACGCAGTAAGCATGCGCGCGGGCCTGATATTCGCCGGAGAAGTTCAGGTCAATATCCGGCACCTTGTCGCCGCCGAAGCCGAGGAACGTTTCAAACGGGATGTTGAAGCCGTCTTTATCGAGCCGCTCGCCGCATTTGGGGCACACGGCGTCCGGCAGGTCCGCACCGCAGGCGCAGCCCTCGGGCACCTCAAATGTTGTGAAATGGCACTGGGGGCAGCGGTAGTGCGGCGGGAAAGAGTTGACCTCCGTGATGCCGGACAAAAACGCCACGATGGATGAGCCGACGGAACCACGCGAGCCGACAAGGTAGCCGTGCTCCAGCGAATTCTGCACCAGCTTCTGGGCGGACATATAGATGACGTCGTAGTGGCACGAGATGATGTCGTGCATTTCGGTGTCCACACGCTTCCGGATGAGCTCCGGCGGGTCGTCGCCGTACAGGCGCTTGAGCTTTCCGTAGACGAGCGCCTGCAGATCCTCCACGGAGTTTTCAATTTTCGGCGCGAACAGATTGTGCGGCACGGGGCGCACATCGTCGCACCAGTCCACGATGAGATTCGGATTTGTCACCACGACCTCCAGCGCCTTTTCGGGGCCAAGGTAGGAGAACTCCTCCAGCATTTCATCTGTTGTTTTAAAATACAGCGGCAGCGGCCGGTCGGCGTCCTGCATCTGCTTGGTAGCAAGCAGGATGTGACGATAGATCTCGTCCTCCGGGTCCAGGAAGTGGACATCGCCGGTGGCGCAGACAGGTTTTCCAAGCTCCGCACCGAGCTTTACGATGGTGCGGTTGAAGCTGCGCAGCTCCTCCTCATCCTCGGCCATGCCCTTATCGAGCATGAAGCGGTTATTGCAGATGGGCTGTATCTCCAAAAAGTCATAGAACGACGCAAGCCGCCGCAGCTCGGCCCAGCTTTTGTGGGCCAGCACAGCCTGAAACAGCTCGCCCGCCTCGCACGCAGAGCCGATGATCAGGCCCTCGCGCCATTTCAGCAGCTCGGACTTCGGCATGATGGGCACGCGCTTGAAATGTTCCAGATTGCCAAGCGACACCAGCCGGTAAAGATTACGCAGGCCGATGGAGTTTTTGGCAAACACGATGATGTGCCGCGCGCGCCGGTCCAGAATTTTGCCGCCGGAGCGGAGCCGGGTCATGAGCGGGTTGATCTCATCCAGCCGGGTCAGGCCGCGCTCCTGCAGCATATCAAAGAAACGCGCCAGCAGATAGCCGCACGTGATGGCGTCATCCGATGCGCGGTGGTGGTTGAATTCCGGCAGGCTCAAGGCGTTTGCCACGATGTCGAGCTTGAATTTGTTCAGCTCCGGCATCAGGTTCTGCGCCAGCACGAGCGTATCAAGATAGACCGGCTCAAAGTCGATGCCCAAACGCGCGCACGCGGCGGCAACAAAGCCCACATCAAAATCGGCGTTGTGCGCACACAGTGGCCG
>CAKTXB010000044.1 GCA_934630555.1 uncultured Oscillospiraceae bacterium | reverse complement strand
ACTTACGTCCCTGCCCGGGTGTATCGTTCAAACCTGTCTGCACCAGAAGCCCAGTGCGCAGCATTTCATTTGTAATATTGATGACCGACGCAGACGTGAGGCCTACAAGCTCCACAAGCTTAGTGCGGGAGATCGGCGCTTGCAGCCGGATGGTATTCAGGATCATGAGCGCATTATAGTTCTTCATGACCTGACTGTTGATTTTTTGCATATCGTTCACAAACTGCTTTTTATGTTGAATTTAATAATATCGTGGAAACTGTCCACTGACAATGGTACTATAGCACTACAAAATCCGCGTTTCAAGCGCAAAACGGTATTATTTTTCAAGCCAATTTATTTTTGTAAACTATCGCTAAAAATGCACGCCCGTTTTTATTACAAATGCCGGGCGTGCAGATTTATAAGGATCATGTTTTAAGGTGGTTCAGCGGAGCGTGAGCGTAATGGCGGTTTCATAGGTCTTGCCGGCGTCCAGCTTGATGAGGTCCGGCTGCGTTTCCAGATCCTCGATCATGCCTTTACGCGACGGAAGGCTGGACCAGGCTTCAAGGCAGACATACGGCGCGTCGGTTTTCGGCATATGCCACAGGCCGAAGATGGGCTGGTCGGGAGAATGCACGGTGACGCCGTGCGTGCCCTTGGGGCTCTCCAGCGTGACGGTGTGGCTCATCTCACGCAGGGCAATGGCATCATCGTCGAACAGGTCATGGTGCAGCGGCAGTTCGCAGCCGTTTTGAAGCGCGTACGGCTTGTCATTACCATTCGGGAAGCAGTCGGGCGTGAAGCCAATGCGCATGGGCTGGCAGGGCGGGTCAAAACGCAGACGATAGTCGGTGAAGCTGAGGCCCTGCTCCAGTGGTATATTGATGCCGGGGTGTGTGCCAAGGCCGAAGTGCATGGCCTTTTCATCATCATTTTCCACGCGGAAGCGAATGGTGAGCGTCGTGCCGGAAATGGCATATGTCACATAGAAGCGGAACTGGAACGGGTACTGCTGCAGCGTTTCTTCGCTGCTTTTCAGCAGGAACGTCATGGACGTGTCCGTCTGGCTGTCCAGCGTGAATTCCGCTTTGGGCGCAAAGCCATGGATAGGCATGGAATACGTCTTGCCGCGATAGGTGTATTTCTCATCCGTCAGGCGCGCGACATAGGGGAAAATTGTCGGAGAGCGGTCGCTCCAATAGGCAGCGTCGCCCTGCCAGAGATACTCTGTACCGTCAAGGCAGATGGAGTACAGCTCCGCGCCGGTCGTTTGCGCGCGGACGGTGAGATGGTCGTTTTGGATGGTGTGCAGCATGATGATTCTCCTTACAAGTATTATTTTGGGTTTCGGTTGGACGCTAAATATTCACTCGGCGTCATGCCGGCATACTTTTTAAAAACAGCAGAAAAATAGGCGCTGTTACAGAAGCTGTATTCCGCGGCCAAGTCTGTAAAGGATACGCCGGGCACGATCTGCTCTTTGATCTGTTCAATTTTCATCTGATTGATGTAGCTGCGCGGCGAAATGCCGATTTGCGCCTTAAATTTGTATTTGAACTGCGAAACAGATAACCCGCCGTGCTGCGCCAGGTCTTCCAATGTCAGCTCTGCGCGCAAATTGTCGTGGATATAGGCGCAGACAGCCTGAATATCCGGTGAAACGCGATTCATCGTGCGGCCGATGAACGGCAGCAGCTGATAAAGATAGAACACCAGAAATGCGGCGACTTTGTAAGCATCCAGTTCCTGCGGAGCGTTCCGAACTGATTTGACCAGCGCCTGTACGGCACGTTTGGGCGCGTTGTTGTCGGTGCGGATGTGGCACTGGTCCGCGTCGTGCAGCGCGGCAATGAGCGGCGCGGCGGCTTCCTCCTGCAAAAACAGGAATCCGTCCGCGCGACTGGTGTCCAGCTGCACCCACACGACCTCGCCCACCGAAAACGGCAGCTCATTTGTGGAATGGACGGCGTTTGGCTGCGTTAAAAACGCGTCGCCGCCAAAAACGTCGTAGCTGCGGCCTTCGGTGAAAAACTGGATGCTGCCCTCCAGCACGAATGTCAGTTCCAGACAGTCCTGATGGTAATGCAGACACAGCGCAGGAGCGGCACATTTCAGGTCTTGCCAGCCAAATGTACGCAGCCCGGGGATGGGCAGTTCACTGTGTGTGAGAATGAGCTGGTCACGCGTGCAGACATGAGAATCGACCCAGTTGATGGCTGATCGTGGACACTGGTCGCACATGGATGCTTCCTCCTTGTAAGTTTGTATGCCGTGCACAAATAGTTGCAATCCATTTTTAATAATCATAAAATAAACATAACGATCCTGTCAATCCCAAATTGCAGGAAAAACCGGAAGGGGGAGTTTTTATGAAAGAAATGACATCACTGGAACGTGTACAGGCCGTTCTGCATGGGCAGATGCCGGACCGGCTGCCCGTCATTCCGCAGAGCTTCATGTTCAGTGCGCACACCGCCGGCTACAACATCGGTGAGATCAACCGCAGCCCGGCCAAGATGGCAGAGGCACACTGCATCAGTCAGGAAAAGTACGGCTATGACGGCTGCATCATCGACGTGGATGACGCCACTCTGGCAGAGGCGTGCGGCGCAAAGGTCAAGTTCCGTGAGCGTGATGTGGCCATGGTCGATGAAAGCCATCCGGCCATTGAATCGTTGGAGCAGATCGACGACCTGAAGCTGCCGGATCCGCTGAAAGACGGACGCTGCTGCGAGTGGTTGGAAACGTCACAGCGACTGATGGAGCGCATCGGCGACCATGTGTTTGTCATGGGCCGTGCCGATCAGGGCCCGTTTGATGTTTTGTGTTTGCTGCGCGGTCCGCAGGAGTTCATGGTCGATCTCATCACGGAGGACGAGGATGTTATCCTGCACGCGCTGGAATGGGCAACGGAGGCCCACATCCGGTTTGCCCGCGCCCAGCTCATGACCGGCGTCCATTCCACCAGCATGGGTGACTCCTACGCCGGCCCGAACCTGGTTTCACCGGATGTGTACCGCAAGTTTGCACTGCCGTTTGAAAAGAAGGTCGTGGAGGCGGTACGTGACCTGCCGGGCGCCTATTCCATTCATATCTGCGGCAATGCCAATAAGATCCTGACGGAAATGGGGCAGACCGGCGCAGATATTCTCGAGCTTGACTGGCAGGTCGACATGGCCGAGGCACGGCGGCTGATCCCGGAAAACGTGGTGCTCATGGGCAATGTCAACCCCAGTGACCCCATGTATCTTGGTACGCCGGAGCAGGTGCTGGCGCAGTCGAAGAAGATCATCGAGGGCACGCGCGGCAAGGGCCTGATCCTCTCGTCCGGCTGCGCGCTGGGCGCGAACACAAAGCCGGAGAATGTGAAGGCGCTTGTGGATGCAGCGCGCCTCTATGGCAGTTACGAGCAGCTGTGCGCCCTGCAGGGCAAATAAATATCCCGCTGCAGCCTGTCCGAAAAATTCGGACGGGCTGTTTTTCACTTTTCAGAATATTTAAGATTTGTTTCTTTTCACTTTACAGGAAAAATGTAGTATACTATATCTGCATATGTAAGGAGCGGCAAAAGCGTATGGCCATACGAAACAAACAGGAACTTACAAAAAAACAGCAGAAGCGGCTCGGCATTTTTGCGCTGGCCATTGCTGTCCTTGCGACGGCGCTTATCATCTGGCTGGCCGGCGTGCCGCTCGTGCGCTTCGCGTCGCAGCCGGAGCAGTTCCGCACGTGGATCGACGAGCGGGGCATTTGGGGGCAGCTGGCCTTTATGGGCATGACGATCTTGCAGGTCATCATCGCCATTCTGCCCGGCGAGCCGTTTGAGCTGGCAGCGGGCTACGCATTCGGCGCGGTGGAAGGCACGATCTTGAGCTTGCTTGCTTCCACCATCGGCAGTATGCTGGTGTTCTGGCTCGTGCGCCGCTATGGCGTGCGTCTGGTGGAGGTGTTTTTCTCAGAGGAAAAGCTGCGTGCGGTGAAGTTCCTCAAAACCTCGTCCAAGCGCGACTTCCTGTTCCTTATTATATTCATGCTTCCCGGCACACCAAAGGATCTGCTGTGCTATTTTGCAGGGCTGACGGATATGCCGGCGTCGCTGTGGCTGATGATCTGCTCGCTGGGCCGTCTGCCGTCTATCGTGACGTCCACGGTCAGCGGCAGTGCGCTGGGATCGCAGAACTACAAGCTGGCCGTTGTCGTATTTGCCGTCACGCTGCTTATCAGCGGCGCGGGGCTGTTTATCTACGACCGTATCTGCAAAAAACATACAGGCAAAGAGAGCGGAGAGGAGAAATGAACATGAAACGAAGCACAAAACGGAAGATCCCCGTGCTGCTGGCATTCATTTTGCTGCTGGTACTGAGCGTTCCTGCACTGGCAGCCGGAATGCCGAAGGCCGCACCCGCGCAGTACAGCGGCGACACGCTGTCCGGCAGCTATGCATGCAGCAAGTTCTTAGCGGGGCAGAACGTGTATTCCGATGCGGACGTCGAGGGCATCCTCCTTGCCGCCGGCTACCGTGTGCAGCAAAACGGCTGGAGCGAATACGCGCTGCTGGCCGGTCAGAGCGTCCGGCTGGATGGTACGACGGAAAACGACGCATTTCTGGCGGGCTATGACGTACAGATCCGCGGTACGGTGGCACGCGATGTATTCGCTGCAGGCAACAATGTTACCGTGAGCGGCCTTGTGGCGCGAAATGCTTACATTGGCGGCAGCACCGTTACGCTCACCGGCTGGATCGGCGGCGATGTATATTTAAGCGCGGAAACGATCGTCATTGACCCGGCGGCTGTCATTGGCGGCACGCTGCACTATAACAGCAGCGCGCAGATCACAGCGCCATCGTCTGCCACGGCAGGCGCGCAGGTGTATGAGGACCAGCAGCAGCCGGAGCCGGAACCGCTGCGGGAGCTGGGGGAAAAGGCACTGGACTGTGTGATGCGGTTCGCCGGCATTGTGGCGCTGGCACTGGTGCTGCTGTGGCTCACACCGCTGTGGCCGCGTGTGGACAAAACCTATTCCGGCGCACCGTTTGGGAAATATGCCAAGGCATTTGGCATCGGCTTTGGTGTGCTGGCGGGCGTGCCGGTCCTATTTATCATTTTGCTGATCACGCGCTTTGGCGTGCGGCTGTCGTTTGTGCTGCTGCTTGCATATATCGCAGCGCTGGTCGCGTCACCGGTTTTCCTGAGCTTCTTCCTTGGAAAGCTCTTTTGGCGCGACCTTTGTAAACGGCGGGCATGCTTTGCCGCGGAGTTGACCATTGGCGCAGCGCTGTGGATAGCTGCATCGTGTATCCCGGTTCTGTCATTTGCGGCTGGCTTTGTGTCTGCACCGCTGGGCCTTGGCGTTGTAACGCTGCTGCTGGGCCGCGGCAAAAAGCAGCCGGCTTTGCCGGAAAACGGCACGCAGAATGCAGCCGCCAGCTCCGATCCCACACCGCCGCAGTCGGAATACCTGGAAGAAGATTAGATTAAAATGATGCTGCGAAAGCGGGCAGGGAAAAATCCCTGCCTGCTTTCAGCTTGTCAAAAAAGCCTCGCAGAGTTCGCGCCCGCAGGCGCGAAAAAAGTTCGGAACATTTTCGGCGGCGGCGTGTACGTCGCCGAAAATACTTTACGTCATGCAAGTTGCGTGAGCCTCCAAGAGCACAAGCTATGCGCAGTGCGATTGGCCAAGGCGAACCCATGCAGAACGAAGTTCTGTAGTGGAATTTGTGCGCTTACAGCGCACAAATGATACGCGCAGCATGGCGCAAGCCTTCTCAAACGCGAACCCAGCGCAGCGGTTCGCGTTTGAGAGCGTGTCAAAAATACTTTTTTGACACGCTCAACCGGGCGCGAACACATCTTGTTCGTGCCCGGTTTTTATTCCAAATGGTCCGGCAGCTTTTCGTAGGATCCGTGCAGGCAGCAGGTGGATCTGCCGTCTGCATTTTTCACAAAGTTTTTTAGCCTCTTGCGGCAACACTTTGTATGGGTAAACAATGTTTGCGATTTGGGAATAGTTTCCATTGAAAAATGCTGCGTGCGGTGCTATTATGCGAGCAACACTTCGGAAAGGACGGCGCTGGCTATGAAGGCAATGTTTGCAGCTCAGAATATGAACGTTTCCGCACAGGCTGCCTGCGCGCCGTCTTGCTATGCCGAAATGAACAACTCCATTATGATTATTCTGGACACCGTACTGGTGTCCATTTTTGTTGCGCTGATTTCCAACCTGCTGAAGCTGATCGGCCTGCTGCTGGAGAAGGAAAAGTTCAGACTACCCGAATCGCGACGCACCGCATGATGTCCGTTCCCGCCTAAGAAAGGCGGAAATACGAACAATCCTCCAAGCGGCTTCGCCGGATTCCGGCGAAGCCGCTTTTTTTGTTCTCCCCATGCCTGTCCGGCCGGCAGGCGTGTGCAGAAATACACACACTTCACCTATGAAAATGAAAGCGAGAAAGAACATGGAATTTTTGGATTTTGTAATGGCGCTCACGCCAATCCTGTTTGTATTGGTCGGCATCCTCTGCTTTAAGCAGCCAGCTAAAAAGGTGGCTCCGCTGTCGCTTGTGTGGACGCTGATCCTGGCCTTTACGTATTTTAACGTGACTGGCGCGACGTTTGCTGAAAATGTTGCAGCCTTTGATCCGCTGCTCTGGAAGGGCATAAAAGAGGGCTTTAAGATCGTGCTCATGGTCTTTGGCGCGTTTGTGATTTTGAATCTTCTGCGCGAGACCGGTGCGATCGAGGACGTGAAAATGGCCATTGCCCGCATCAGTGACGACCGCCGGGTACAGGTCGTTATCATCGGCATGATGATGCCCATTTTCCTGGAGGGCGCGGCGGGCGCAGGCGCACCGGCGGCCATTGCGGCGCCGTTTTTGGTGGCGCTTGGGTTTGACCCGGTGACGTCGGTCGCCATTGCACTGTTGGGCGACGCAACGCCGGCCTCATGGGGCGGCGCGGGCCTGACGACCATCAACGGCGGCGCGGCGCTTGTAGACGCGGGGCTTGCCACAGTGGCGCAGAACGCAGCCATGGTTGGACGCTTCCATATGTTTGGCGTGCTCATCATTCCGTTTATCATGACATATATGGCCTTTGGCAAAAAGGGCTTCAAGGGGGCCGTTCCGTATCTCACATTTGCAGGCGTCAGCACGTGTCTTGTGATGTTTGCGCTGTCGAACTTTGTGGGCGCGGAGGTCACGTCCATGGGTACGGGCCTCATCTCCATTGTTTTGTCCGTGTTGTATGTTCGGATCTTTGGTGTACGGACACCGGAGGAATACCGCAACAAGAGCGAGAACACGAAGGGCAAGTATGGCCCGTTCCGCGCCATGTCGCCATATCTCTATATGCTCGTGCTTCTGCCGCTCATCCGCTATGGTTTCCCGGCAGTTGTGAAAAACGGTTTTGCCATCATGTGCACATTCGGCTACATCGTGTGGGTGGATGTGGTCATCCTCATCTGCGGCGTGTTGGGCGCGCTGACGCTGCGCGTGAAGGCCAAAGAGTATTTTGACGTGTGCAAGCGCACGGTGGGCCATGTGGCACCGGTCATGATCACGATGGGCAGCCTGCTTGTAGTGGCCTATATCATGCAGTCGTCCAACACAGGCATGATGAATCTGCTTGCCTCGGACATTGCAAAGGTGGTCGGCCGGTTCTATCCGGCGGCGGCGGTACTCATTGGTTCGAGCGGCGCATTCATCACTGGCACGGGCCTTGGCTCAAACATCATGTTTGCGCAGATGCACATTGACGCCGCGGCCTCGCTCGGCATGAACCCCATCACGATTTTTGCCGGCCAGAACGCGGGCGCTTCCCTTGGCAACCTCATCTGCCCGAACAACACGGTCGCGGCCTGTGCGACGGTCGATCAGGTGAGCAATGAGGCAGCTGTTATGAAAAAGACGCTCAAGGCATTCGGCATCATCCTGGTGCTCTATATGGTGCTTGCAATGCTTTACACCTGTGTGCTGTTTCCGAATTTCGGCGCTTGAGCAGATACCTTAAAAAGTTGTAATTTACGTTCAGAAAGGACTGTTTACTATGAGTAAAAAAAGAGTTTTGGGTGTGATCGGTCTGGGCCACGTGGGCGCGCACGTCGCCTACAGTCTGGCGGTGCAGGGCATCGCGGACGAGCTGGTGCTCGTAGACCAGAACGAACAGAAGCTGGCAAGCGAGGTGCAGGATCTGCGCGACGCTGCGGCGTATCTGCCGCACCGCGTGACGGTTCGTGCCGGCGATTTTGCGGACCTTGGCGAATGCGATGTTATTGTGAACAGCATCGGCAAGATCGAGCTGCTGCGCGGCACGCATGACCGGCTGACCGAGATGGACTATACCATCCCCGCCGTGCGCGGCTATGCGGCCAAGGTGAAGGCCAGCGGCTTTGACGGCGTGCTCATCAACATTACGAACCCGTGCGATATTGTGACGCGGGAGCTGGCGCTGGGCCTTGGCCTGCCGCGCGGCCGCGTATTCGGTACGGGCACGGGGCTTGACACCTCGCGTCTGCTCAGCGCACTGGCGCGTCAGACGGGGATCGACCACAAGTCCATCACCTGCTATATGCTGGGTGAGCACGGCAATTTGCAGTTTGCACCGTGGTCCTGCGTCAGCTTCCGCGGCGTGCCGCTGGATGTGTGGGCTGAGAAGGACGCGCGCTTCCGCTTTGATCGCCCGGCGCTGCAGAAGGAATCCATCGGCGGCGGCTGGGTGACATTTGCGGGCAAGTATTGCACTGAGTATGGCATCGCAACGACGGCTGCGCGGATGGCGCACATTGTGCTGCATGACGAAAAAGCCATCATGCCGGCCAGCGCGGAGCTGTGCGGTGAATATGGCGAGAGCGACCTGTTTGCCGGTGTACCGTGCGTCATTGGCGCGAACGGCGTGGAACAGGTCGTGGAGCTGCCGCTGACGGCGGAGGAACAGCAGACCTTCCACGACTGCTGCGGCGGCATCCGCAAGAACATGGAACATCTGGCAGAGATCTGAACGAAATTTGCAACAGGAGGCACTTTTTATGAACATCCGCATCGAAAAGAATCCGCATCACGGAACGCTGCCCCCGGCTGACCAGCTGGGTTTTGGCACGGTGTTTACAGACCATATGTTTATCATGGATTATACAGAGGAACAGGGGTGGCACGACGCGCGCGTTGTGCTGTATGGCCCGATCCAGGTTTCTCCGGCGGCCAGCGTTCTGCACTATGGCACCGAGGTGTTTGAGGGCCTGAAGGCGTACCGCCGCCCAGACGGCGGCGTGCAGCTGTTCCGTCCTTGGGAGAATGTGGCCCGCCTGAACCGTTCGTGCGAGCGACTGGGCTTGCCGCAAATCGACCCGGACGATGGCCTGCAGGCCATTAAGACGGTCGTGGAGGTCGATCAGGACTGGGTGCCGTCAGACCCCGGCACGTCGCTGTACATCCGGCCGTTCCTGTTCTCGACCGATCCGACACTGGCACTGCACGGCGTGCATGAGGCCATGTTTGTGGTGATCCTGTCGCCGTCCGGCAGTTACTTCAAGGACGGCCTGACGCCGGTACCCATTATGGTGGAGACCGAGGATGTGCGCGCAGTGCGCGGCGGCACCGGCGAAGCCAAGTGCGGCGGCAACTATGCGGCGGCTAACCGTGCGGGCGACAAGGCCATTGAAAAGGGCTTTTCGCAGGTGCTGTGGCTGGACGGCGTGGAGCGCAAGTATGTGGAAGAGGGCGGCGGCATGAACGTTATGTTCAAGATCAATGGCAAGGTCGTCACCCCGATGCTGACGGGCTCGATCTTGCGTGGCGTGACGCGCAAGTCGTGCATTGAACTGCTGAAGAGCTGGGGCGTGGAGGTCGAGGAGCGTCTGCTCAGTGTGGACGAGCTGTTTGACGCGGCGCAGAGCGGCGCATTGCAAGAGGCGTGGTGCGTGGGCACGGCGGCCGTTATTTCGCCCATTGGCGAACTGGCCTGGGGCGATCGTGACTATAAGGTCAACAACGGGGAAATTGGCCAGCTGTCACAGAAGCTCTATGATGAGCTGACGGGCATTCAGTGGGGCACGAAGCCCGACCCGTTCGGCTGGACGTGTAAAATCTGAGATTTTGAGGCGGCGCTGCGGTGCAGCGCCGCCCATTTTACCACAGCAGCAAAAAACGTGTTTTTTGTCAGATGTGATGAATCTGCCGGGAAAAATTCGTGCAGCTTGGTAGAAATCCACACTTGCAATTTGCGGCACACACCGCTATACTATGTAGGACAACTGCGAGGGAGGTAAGCGCCATGAAGTTCGTTTGCAAAAACAAGTTCAAGACCTTGACGACGTATTTCTTCCTCTTTGAGGATAGTATTTCCTTTTGACCGATGTTTTTTCATCGGTCATTTTTTTCGGGCAAAAGTCAAACAGTTGGTAAGTAAAATTCACATATGTACCATGAAAGAGAGGAAAAACGACATGAAAAAAGAGTTAGGTCATGACGCGATCTATGACGCGCGGACACTGGGTGTGCCGCGGATGCTGCTGCTGGGTCTGCAGCACCTGTTCGCCATGTTCGGCGCCACGGTGCTGGTCCCCATCCTGGTGCAGGGCTACGGCCTGCCGCTGAGCATCCAGACGACGCTGCTGTTCGCCGGCATCGGCACACTGCTGTTCCATGTTTGCACGAAGTTCAAGGTTCCCGCATTCCTCGGCTCATCTTTCGCATTCCTCGGCGGCTTCTCCACGATTGCCACCATGCCGGCCTATGAAGGCCTTGACCCGCAGGTAAAGCTGTCCTATGCGCTGGGCGGCGTTGTGGTCGCCGGCCTGCTGTACCTCGTTCTTGCACTGCTCTTCAAGCTTCTTGGTGTGAAGAAGGTCATGCGCTTCTTCCCGCCGATCGTGACCGGCCCAATGATCATCATGATCGGTCTGAACCTGTCCGGCTCTGCCATCAACAACGCGCAGACCTGCTGGTGGCTGGCGCTTGTTTCCATCGCGATCATTGTGGTTGCGAACATCTGGGGCAAGGGCATGATCAAGATCATCCCCATCCTGCTGGGTGTTGTGGGCAGCTATATTGTGGCGCTCATCGCCGGCAAGGTCGACTTTACCGCTGTGAACGAAGCAAAGGTGGTTGGCCTGCAGCAGTTCACCCTGGCAAAATTTGATGTGTCCGGCATCCTGGTCATGGCGCCCATTGCCATCGCGGCCATGATGGAGCACATCGGCGACATCTCCGCGATCTCCTCTACCACTGGCAGAAACTTTATCGAGGATCCCGGCCTGCATCGCACGCTCGTCGGCGATGGTCTGGCAACGGCCTTTGCCGGTATGTTCGGCGGCCCGGCCAACACGACCTACGGCGAAAACACCGGTGTCCTGGCCCTGTCCAAAGTCTATGACCCGCGTGTGGTGCGCCTCGCGGCCATCTACGCTGTCGTCCTCAGCTTCTCCCCGAAGTTTGACGCACTGGTCAACTCCATCCCTGCGGCCGTCGTCGGCGGTGTCAGCTTCATCCTCTACGGCATGATCTCGGCAGTCGGCGTGCGCAACGTTGTTGAAAACCAGGTCGACCTCACCAAGTCCCGCAACCTCATCATCGCGGCGGTCATGTTCGTCAGCGGCCTGGGCTTCAGCTCGGTCGGCGGCATTACCTTCACCG
>CAKTXB010000043.1 GCA_934630555.1 uncultured Oscillospiraceae bacterium | reverse complement strand
TTTCATAACAGGCTCCTTTGTCTTGTATTTTAAATTGAAAACGCCCCTGACTGCATATGCAGTCAGGGGCGTGCTATACGCTGTACCACCCTGATTCCGGCGCAGCGCGCCGCTCAAGGGCCTGTAACGCAGCCACACGCCCCGGCCTGTTCAGCCGGAGGACTCCAAGACCAGTATAGCGCAGCAGCGCTCCCGGCTCACACCAGCCGCCGGTTCTCTGAAAGCCGCCATCCGCACCTTTTTCTCTTCATCGTCTTTATTCTTCGCTATTCTACGTTGTCGCGCGGCATTTGTCAAGCCTGCGCGGAAAAACTCACGCCTCGCCGGTGATGGACGCCAGATTCAGGCGTTTGCCGTCCTGCCACAGACGCTCCAAGTCATAAAATGCGCGTGCCTCTTCGGTGAACACGTGCACCACGATGCAGCCGAAATCCAGCAGCACCCACGTGCCGCTGCGGTGGCCCTCGCGGTTCAGTACCTGTTCGCCCTGTGCCTCCAGCGCCTCTTCCACGGCGTCACACAGCGTTTTTACGTGCGTGTTCGACGTGGCCGTGCAGATGAGAAAATAATCTGCCAGTGTGGAAATATCGGAAATCTCGATCAGGGCCAGATCCAGCCCCATTTTAGCGTGCAGCGCTCTGGCCGCTGTGGCGGCAACTTCTTTTGCAGGGATCATGATTCGCACCTCTTATTCTGTTGCGGGCTCTTCAGCCCAAATCTCATCGGATGGGGTCGTTTCCCATGTATCCGGCTCTTGCGGCATTAGCGGCGCGTCGCCGCCCTCCTCCGGCTGCTCCGGCGTAGTTTCTCCCGGTTCGCCATCGGTCGTTTCCGTTTCAGACGGCGGCGTATCGGTCTGCTCCGGCTCCGGTTCTGCCGGAGTGGCCGGCTGTGCAGGCTGGATCTGATACGTCCTGGCCAAGTCCGGCGTGATCACGTGGATATTCGCGCTTGTGATCTGACCGTCATAGGGATTGAATGCTTCATTTACAATTTTCAGAATGCTCCAATCGAACAGCGGATAATACGACACGCCGTTGATCATGGCGCCCTGCCCTTCAGCCGTGTAGGCCGTAATATTTTTCGTATCGCACTTTGTCAGCTGCTCTGCAAAATACAATAGGTTCCCGACCGACATATCCGTCAGCGCATACGTTGTGAATATCTCAGCATACTCCTTTAGTTTTGACAGATTCTCCACGCGAATGGTCTGATCCATCAGCGCAAGCAGAAAATCCTGCTGCACCTTGGTCCGCTGGATGTCCTGCGAGGCATAGCCCTTGCGGAAGCGCACCAGCTCCATGGCGTGCTCGCCGTCCAGCAGCTGTTCCCCGGCCTTGAGGTCGATGTGCAGGTCCTGCGATGGGTCGTCGTAGTACATATCCTGCGGCACGTTGAATCTCACACCGCCAATGAGGTCGACGGCTGCCTTGAACGCATTGAGATCCACCAGCAGATAGCCGTCCATCTCAAACCCGAGCAAATACGACAGCGTACGCCCCAGCCGCTCCATGCCGGCCTCTTTGCCGTTTGCATACATGGAGTTGATTTTCACAAGCTTACCGTTCGAGTCAATGGGCGTGTCGCGCGGGATGCTCAGCAGGGCCGCCGTGTGCTTGTTCACGTCCAGATGTCCGATCATGATGGTATCGGTACGGTAACCGTCGCCGTCTGTGCCGCACAGGAGGATGTTGTAGACGCCGTCCAAATGACTGGCCGGTTCCTCTACCTCCACATCCTCGCCCGTTTCCTCGTCTTTCTTTGTAACGACCTTTGTGACGACCGGCAGCTCACGCACAGGCTGCTCCGTATCCGTCTGCACAGGCGGCTGTTCCGTTCTGGACGGCGGACGCACATAGAAATGCTTTACCACCAACACGCCCAGCACCAGTGCTGCCAGTACGGTAAACACGATGAGCGCGACGCGCACCGCGCGCGGCATTCTGGCCGGAGCTTCCGGTTTTTTGCGGGTAAATTCCGCATTCTTTCTGTTCCCGAATAGTTTCATGAATGACACGTGTGATTCCTTTCTTGCTGTAAAAACACATATGCCGCACTTGAGGCGCCGCAAATAGTCTGCCCCTTGCTGCGCAGCTGCTCCATAGTCATGGACAGCCCCAACAGCAGTGCGTCATCCAAGCTGCGGCTGAGTGTTTCGCGCAGACGCTCCACGCCGTCAAAGCTGCGGTTCGGTTCAGCATAATCGGCAATGTACAAGATCTTTTCCAACAGTGTCATGTTGGCTTTTCCGGTCGTGTGCCAGCGCACAGCGCTGCAAAGCGCCTCGCACTCGCCAAAAATTTCACGTGCTACGACAGAAGCCGTCACGGCATGCAGGAGCTTCGGATTCTCACGCTCCTCCGGCAGCAGGTCTACCGCAAAGCGGTCACACAACGCCAGCTGTTCGCGTGGACCAAGCGCCTTTGTCACATCGTGCAGGATACCTGCCCGGGCAGCGATCGCTGCATCCGCCCCGTAGCGCCGCGCCAGTTCAGCAGCAAATTCGCTGGTGCCGATGACGTGCGCCACACGCTTTTCGTTGTGCAGCGGGAGGCAGACGGCGCGCAGCGCGTCATAGGAAAGGCCGTGATAATCACCGCCGACGCCGTACAGCCGGTTCGCACAGATATAGTCCAGCACGCTTTGCGGCAGATAGGCCTCCGCACATGTGAAAAACAGCATGCGCCGCACTGTGGTAGACGACAGCTCCAGCGCGTCATTTTCCGCCAGCCGGAAGCGGCAGCCGCGCGCGCGCAGCTTTTTGCATTGTACGTCCAGCCGCGCGCGCAGCGCTGCGTCGGCGCTCTGGCGATACATACAGACAAGCTCAGCCATCTGACCGATCGCATCCGGCTCACGCCATGTGTCAAATGAAAGGAACATATCCGTACCCATGAGCAGCAGCAGTTCGTCCTTTGGATATTGTGCCTTGAGCTGGCGCAAAGTATCCACCGTATAGCTCGCACCGCCGCGCTGTACTTCTGCATCACACACTTCTGCGTGCACGATCCCGCGTGCGGCAAGCTGGACCATTTTAAAGCGCTGCTGTGCCGTGGGGGAACCGTTCGGCAGTACTTTATGCGGCGGCGCGGAGTCCGGCACGAGCAGCAGCCGGTCCAGCGCCAGTGTGCGCACGCACTGCTGCGCGGCCAAAATGTGGCCATTGTGCGGCGGGTTGAAGCTGCCGCCATAGATCCCGATGCGAGCCATAGGACGTCCTCCCTGCTGAAAAGTTACTCCTCGCGCGCTTTTCGGCGCTCGATGGCCGCCTGTACTGCGGCGTCATGGAAATATTTCTGCCGGCGCTCCTTTTCCGCCTTAGCCGCCCTGCGGCGCGTGCGGATGCCGGCCTTGACAGGATTGACTTTTTTCGCCGCTGCCTTTTTGGCGCCCTCCGCGGCTTTTTTCTGCTGCGCCAGCTTTTCCGAATGCCGCCAGATGACGAACTTTGAGCCGACGACCTGAATGCCCTCCGCACCAGTGACTTCACACAGCGCGTCGCATACCTCCCGGGCTGAGAGCAGCGCTGCTTCCAGCACGCGGCCCTTTACAAGCTCCCGCGCGTCGAGCAGCCGCTCCGCTTCCTCCACCACGGCGCTGGAAATGCCGCCCTTGCCGACCATAAGTGTCGTGTCCAGCGTATTGGCCTGTGCGCGCAGCTCCGCACGCTCCTTACTTGTCATGTTCATTCTCCTCACGATAGCGTCTGGCAAACTCCGCAAGCGCAAGGCCGCGGTGCGAGAGCGCGTTTTTTTCATCTCCGGCAAGCTCCGCGAACGTCTTGCCCTTTTCCGGCACGTAGAATACCGGGTCATAGCCAAAGCCGTTATCTCCCCGGCATTCACGCAGGACCACGCCCGGGCAGCGGCCTTCGGCGGTGATCTTCTGCCCATCCGGGGTCAGGTACGTGATGGCGCACACGAACTGTGCTGTGCGCTGTGCGTCCGGTACATCCTGCATATTTTGCAGCAGCAGTGCAATGCGCGCCGCGTCACTGTCCAGCCCACCATAACGTGCAGAGTATACGCCCGGCGCACCGCCCAGCGCATCCACGGCCAGCCCAGAATCATCGGCAATGGCCGGCAGGCCGGTGGCGCGCATCACGGCATCGGCCTTTAAAAATGAGTTTTCGGCAAAGGTCGTACCCGTTTCCTCCACGTCAACGTCCACGCCCACGTCCGATTCCAGCACGACCTCAACGCCAAGGCCGCCCAGAATTTTTTGCAGCTCCGCCAGCTTGTGCGGATTTTTGCTCGCCAGCACGGCTTTTTTCATACCAGCGCCTCCACGAATGCGTCTGCGTCAAACGGCATGAGGTCGTCCATCTGCTCGCCTACGCCAACATATTTTACAGGAATTTGCAGGCTGTCAGCCACGGCAATAACAATGCCGCCCTTGGCCGTGCCGTCAAGCTTTGTGAGCACCATACCCGTCACGCCCGCGATCTGGCTGAACTCACGCGCCTGAATGAGGCCGTTCTGGCCCGTGGTCGCGTCCAGCACCAGCAGTACTTCCTTAGCCGCCTGCGGCAGCTCACGGTCAAGGATGCGCGAGATCTTGCCAAGCTCATTCATCAGGTTCTGCTTATTGTGCAGACGACCGGCCGTATCGCACAAAATGACATCCGCACCGCGCGCCTTGGCCGCCGCGATGGCATCAAACACAACGGACGCCGGGTCTGCGCCCTCGTCCTGTCGGATGATGTCCGCATGTGCGCGCTCAGCCCAGATCTCCAGCTGATCCGCCGCCGCCGCACGGAATGTATCGCCGGCGCACAGCAGCACCTTCTTGCCCTGTGTGCGCAGCTGGTGTGCGATCTTGCCGATGCTCGTTGTCTTACCCACACCGTTCACACCAATGACCAGTACAACGGAAGGCTTTGTGGAAAGGTCGAGTGTGCTGCTGCCAACACGCAGCATCTCGGCCAGAATGCGCCGCAGCGCCGTGCGCGCGTCGTCCGCCGTCTTGAGATGCTCCGCGCGGACTGTACCGCGCAGGCGTTCGACGGCCTTTTCCGTCGCATCCACGCCAAGGTCGGCCAGAATAAGGCGTTCTTCCAGTTCATCAAAAAAGTCGTCATCCAGCTCTGACACCGTAAAGACGCTGCTGATGGAGCTGGCTGTGCGGCTGAGGCCCTGTTTTATCTTATCAAAAAAGCCCATATCTGTTCTCCTTCCGTCAGCTTGTAATGCCAAGCTGCTGTTCCATTTCGTCCATGCGGATGTGCAGAATTTTGGAAATGCCCTGCTCCTGCATCGTCACGCCGTAAAGCATATCGGCAGCCTCCATGGTGCCGCGGCGGTGCGTAATGACGATAAACTGCGTTTTTTTGCACAGGCTGTGCAGATACAGCGCAAAGCGCTCCACATTGCGGTCATCCAGCGCCGCGTCGATCTCGTCCAGCATACAAAACGGTGTGGGGCGGACTTTCAGGATCGCAAAATACAGTGCGATCGCCACAAAGGCCTTCTCGCCGCCAGAGAGCAGCGTGATCGTTTTCACCTGCTTGCCGGGCGGCTGCACCTTGATCTCAATGCCGCACTCCAGCGGCTGCGATGGATCCTCCAACACCAGCTCGCCCTTGCCGCCGCTGAACATTTCCGTAAATGTCTGGCCAAAATACTCGTTGATGCGTCCAAATTCGCGCACAAAAATCTCCGTCATCTCGTCTGTCACGCTGCGGATGATGCTTTCCAGTTCTCCACGGGCATGCAGCACGTCGTCGCGCTGGCCGGTGAGATATTCATAGCGCTCGTTCACACGCGCAAATTCGTCAATGGCGCCAAGATTCGGCGTACCAAGGGCAGAGATCTTCCGGCGCAATTCCGTGATGCGCTTCTGCGCCGCCGTCTGGCTCTCAATTTCAATGCGGTGCTCCGCCGCTGTGGTGGGCGTCAGCTCATAGCTGTCCCACAAACGGTCGATGAGCTGCTTTTCTTCCAGCTCACTCGTAGCTTTTTTCTGTTCCAGACGCGCTGACTCGCGCTCGAGCAGCAGGATGTTCTGGTTTTTCTCCTGTGCCTGCTTTTCGGTCTGGTTGCGTTTGGCCTCGATCTGCGCGCGGGCATCCGACGCCTGCTTCAGCTCATCGCGGCGGGCCTGCGTCTGCGCTTCCAACCGCGCGATCTGGCTCTGCTGCGCCATGCAGCGCGCTTCAAAGTCGTGCAGCTGCGCTTCATAATCCCGCAGCAGCTGCTCCTTCTGGGTGCGATCGCCCTGCATGGCGCTTTGCAGCGCCTGCAGCTGACGGATGGAATCCTGCGCGCTCTGACGCTCGGCCTCGCGCGCAGCAGAGTCCATACGCAGCGTCTGGATGTGCTCAGACAGTGCGCTGCCCTCCTCGCTCAGTGCCAACTGCCCCTGCTCCAGCGTCTCGATCTGCGCTGCCAGCGCATCGGCCTGTTTCTGCGCCTTGTCGCGCAGACTCTGCAGCATCTGCGTTTTGGCAATGTCCGCACTGTCGCGGCTGTTCAAGCGGGCCAGCTCTGCGTCATAGCTGTCCAGATTGTCCTGCAGCGCCTGCAAAAGCTGGCGCACCTGCTTTTCCTCCTCCGTGCGGCGGAGGGCTTCATCCTCGGCCTCGCGCAGCTGCTGCTGCACGGCCTTGAGTTCAAATTCCGTTTTTGCTGCTGCGGCTGCGGCCTTGTCGGCCTCGCCCGTCAGCTGCTTCTGTTTCTCTTCCAGTTGGGCAATGGACACGCCCAAACGTTCGATCTGGTTGGCACGCGAAAGCACGCCTGCGCTGCGGGAGGCCGAGCCGCCCGTCATGCTGCCGCCGGGATTGAGCACTTGCCCATCCAGCGTGACGATTTTGGTGCGGTTGCCCGTGACGCGCGCCATCTGCACGGCGTCGTCCAGCGTTTTGGCAACGACTGTCCGGCCCAGCAGATAGTCCGCAATGTCACGGTAATGCGGATCAAACTGAACCAGCTCTGACGCAAGGCCCACATATCCGCGCGCTGCAGCAAACTCGCGCGTGTCCACGCTGCGGCCGCGGATGGCCTGCAAAGGCAGGAACGTGGCGCGTCCGGCGTCGGTGCGCTTTAAATAGCGGATGCCGGCTTTGGCATCCTCATCCGTATCCACAACAAGGTTTTGCATCGCTGCGCCCAGTGCGGTTTCAATGGCCGTGGTATATTCATCCGGCGTGCGGAGAAGTGCCGACACCGGCCCATGAACGCCGCGCAGCACGCCGCGTGACGCTTCCTGCATCACAGCCTTGACGGCCTTGGAAAATCCCTCGTAATCGCGCTCCATTTCATGCAGCATCCGCTGCCGCGCCCGCGCGGTGTCCAGTTCCACATTCACATCGCCCAGCTGCTTTTGCAGTGCGTCGCGGCGCTGCAGCTGCGTCTGCTGACGCAGCATGTAGCCTGCAATGGTATTCTGGCATGACTGCACGTTTTCCTGCGCTTCGTGCAGTGCCTTGGCGCACGCGGCAGTCTGCCTTGCAGCATCCTCATGCCGCGCCAGTGCGGCGGCATGGTCATCCTCCAGCGCCTTGCGGCGGGCTGCCGCCTCTTCGCCGGATGCCTGCAGAGCCGCCAGCTGCGCCGCGTGTTCCGCACTCTCTGCCAGCAGCAAGGCATGCCGGGCGCGCAGGTCTAAAAGCCTTGCCGACTGTGCATCCGTAGACGCGATCAGCGCCCGGTTTTTTTCCAGTGACGTGTTCAGCGCCGCATTGAGCTCTGTCAATTCTTTCGCAATTTCATCCAGCCGCGTCTGCTGCTGAGCAATGCTTTCGGCAATGCCGCCGCTGCGGCCCTCCTGCTCTGACAGTTCCGTCTGCACGCGCTGCATATTCTCGCGGCAGTTTGCCATCCCGGCTTCCAGCACCGACAGTTCTGCCTCGGCTTTCTGCTTTTCCTGTTCAGAGACCATGATGGCCTCGTGCTTTTCATCCAGCATCAATGATTGACGGTTGAGCTCGAGCGACAGCTGCTCGGAACTCGCATAGAGCGCATTCAGCTCACTGTGCGCCTGCTCCAGCATAAAGGCAGCAGAGGCATAGTCCTGCTCCGCTTTTTTCGCCGCGGCAGACAGCTTTTCCAGCGTGTCAAGCCAGATGGTAATTTCAAAGCCCTTGAGTTCTTCACGCAGGATAAGATATTTTTTTGCCTTTTCTGCCTGCTCACGCAGCGGTTCGACCTGCAACTCCAGCTCTGAGATCTTGTCGCCGATGCGCAGCAGGTTATCCTCCGTTGCGGCCAGCCGGCGCTCCGTTTCAGCTCTGCGGTAGCGGCATTTGGAAATGCCGGCTGCCTCCTCAAACACCTCGCGCCGGTCGGTGCTCTTAAGGGAGAGGATTTCGTCGATCTTGCCCTGCCCGATGTTGGAGTAGCCCTCGCGGCCAAGGCCGGTGTCCATGAGCAGCTCATGAATGTCGCGCAGACGCGCAGACTCCCGGTTGATGTAGTATTCGCTCTCACCGGAACGGTAATATCGCCGGGTGATACTGACCTCCGGCGTTTCCATACGCAGCGTGCCGTCGGAATTGTCCAGCACGAGCGTCGCCTCAGCAAAGCCGACAGGCGCGCGCTTCTGCGTGCCGCCAAAGATAACATCCTCCATTTTTGCCCCGCGCAGCGCGCGTGAACTCTGCTCGCCCAGTACCCAGCTGATGGCGTCGGAGATATTCGATTTGCCGCTGCCATTCGGGCCGACGATGGCTGTGATGTCGCTGCCGAACTGCAACACGGTTTTATCAGGGAACGACTTAAAGCCCTGGATTTCGAGCGATTTCAGATACACGCGAATACCTCTCCACTTTCCATAGTGGCATATATTGTACCAGTATTCTGCAAAAAATGCAAGCTGCTGCACCCGAAAACCGTCCAAAGTACGTGAAAGGAGCGTTCACCGTCTGGCGAACGCTCCAAAATTCACAGAGTTTCCGGGAACAGGGTCGCAATGGCCTTATGCGCCGCGTCCTGTTCGGCACGCTTTTTGCTGCTGCCCGTGCCCTTGCCAACGCATCTGCCGTTGATGCAGACCTCTACCACGAACTGCTTGTCATGGTCTGGTCCGGACTCACCGATGAGCTCATAGTGGATGACCTGATCCTTTTTGCGCTGCACCAGCTCCTGCAGCTGCGTTTTAAAGTCGGTTATCAGCAGTTTCCCATTCGGCTTTTCGCCCAGGATCAGGCGGTCAATGATGCCGCGCGCGGCCTGAAAGCCGCCGTCCATATACGCCGCCGCAATGACTGATTCCACCGCGTCCGACACGATGCTGGCGCGTTCACGGCCGCCGCTCTGCTCTTCGCCATGGCCCAGCAGCAAAAACTCCCCAAGCCGGATGGTCCTGGCCTGCCGCGCCAGGTTCGTTTCACATACCAGATCGGCGCGCATCCGCGTCAGCTCCCCCTCGGGCTTATTGCGGAAATTGCAGTAAAGATACTCCGCCACCACAAAGCCGAGGATGGAGTCGCCCAAAAATTCCAGACGTTCATTATCCGGAATGCCCAGTGCGCGGTTCTCGTTTGCATAGGAGCTGTGCGTCAGCGCGTTTTTCAGCAGCGATTTATTCTGAAAGGTATAGCCAAGCCCGGCTTCCAAATCCTTATACATGGTCCAGCTCCTTTGGTACGGTCATTTTGTCAATATTCTCTGCCAGATCCTGCGCCACACCGGCCTCCACGGCCTCCGCCGCCTGCCGGATGGAGTGGAACATGGCCACGCGGTCGGACGAACCGTGCGCCTTTACGACTGGCTTTGTAATGCCCAGCAGCAGCGTGCCGCCCGTTTCGCGGTAGTCCAGCGTCGACCTGATCGCGCTGATCCCATTTTTGCAGACAAGCGCCGCAAGTTTTGTGAGAAGATTTTGCGTGAACATTTTCTTTATCATGGAACCCATGAACAGCGCCGTGCCCTCAATGCCCTTGAGCAGGATGTTGCCCGAAAAGCCGTCGGCCACGACCACGTCCGCACCGCCCAGCGGCACGTCGCGCGCTTCGATATTGCCCACAAAATTCAAATAACCGGCGTCGTTTGCCTTTTGCAGCAGCGCATACGTCTGCTTTTGCAGTGTGCCGCCCTTGGTGTCCTCTGCGCCGATGTTCAAAAGCGCCACACGCGGACGTTCAATGGCCAGCGTTTTGCCAGCATAATACGAGCCCATGAATGCGAATTGCAGCAGAAATTCCGGCGTGCATTCCGCATTTGCGCCGCAGTCGATCAGCACTGTGCGTCCGCCAGTCTTATTTGGAATGAGCGGCCCCATGGCCGCACGGCGAATGCCGCGCACGCGCTTGACAACAAGCGTTGCCGCTGAAAGCAGTGCGCCCGTAGAGCCGGCGCTTACAAACGCGTCGCCCTGCCCGTTCGCCAGCATCCGCAGACCGACGACCATGGATGAATCGCGCCGTGTTTTGACGACTGTGGCCGGGTCATCGTGCATATCCACAACATCCTCGGCGTTCGCGATCTCCACGCCCTTCGGCAGCGTCTGCACACCGTGGCGCTTGAGGCAGGACAGGATGCGCTCCCCCTGTCCAACCAGCACGATCTGCACACCAAGCTGTTCCGCTGCATCCAGCGCGCCCAGAGCCGCCGCGTCCGGGGCCAGATCTCCGCCCATTGCATCGACAACGATCCGCATAAGTGCCTCCTGTCCTTCAGGGCTTCATGCCCGCGATCCATTCCAGCGACCGGTTCGCGATCGCCAGATTCTTATTTGCCTTGCCCTTGACGCGATAGCCAAGCGGCGTCATAATGCCGAAATTCACATTCATCGGCTGGAAGTGCGCAACACTTTCATCCGAAATATAGGCCGCCAGCGCGCCGATGGCCGTTTCACGCGGAAAATCCGGCGGCGTCTGTCCCCGCAGGCGCGCGGCCAGACTCACAGCTGCCAAATACCCGGAGGCGGTCGATTCCACATAGCCCTCCACGCCGGTCATCTGCCCCGCAAAGGCCACCAGCGGCTCACGCCGGTCGGCATAATAGCGGTCAAGCAGTTTGGGGCTGCACAAAAACGTATTGCGGTGCATCACGCCGTAGCGCACGAATTCTGCGTCATGCAGCGCGGGGATCATGGAAAACACGCGCTTTTGCTCCGGGAATTTAAGATGCGTCTGGAAGCCGACCAGGTTATAAACAGACCCTGCCGCATTATCCTTGCGCAGCTGCACCACGGCATAGGGTTCACGCCCCGTTTTCGGATCCTTCAGGCCCACGGGCTTCAGCGGCCCATAGCGCAGCGTGTCAAAGCCGCGCCGAGCCATGACCTCCACGGGCATACACCCCTCAAAGACCTTGTTGTCCTCGAAGCCATGGACCTCCGCCTCCTCGGCGGTCGTCAATGCCTCTACAAACGCAGCATATTCGTCGCGCTCCATGGAGCAGTTTACATAATCTGCATCTCCGCGGTCATAGCGGGAGGCAAACCACGCCCGTTCCAGGTCGATGGATTCAAAGCTCACCAGCGGCGCTGCGGCATCAAAAAAGCTCATGTAGTCCGCGCCGCCAAAGTAATTCTGGATAGCGCGGCTCATCGCATCGCTCGTCAGGGGGCCCGTTGCGATGATAACGGGCTTTTTCGGGATCTCTGTGACCTCGCCCTCCACGACCGTGATATTCGGGTGGCTGCGGATCTTTTGCGTCACCATGCCGGAAAACCCGTAGCGATCCACGGCCAGCGCGCCGCCAGCCTCCACACGGTTTGCTTCCGCGCAGGTCAAGATCAGACTGCCCAGCCGGCGCAGCTCTTCCTTCAGCAGACCCACGGCGTTTTCCAGCCGGTCGCCGCGCAAGGAATTGGAGCAGACCAGCTCGGCAAAATCCGTGC
>CAKTXB010000042.1 GCA_934630555.1 uncultured Oscillospiraceae bacterium | reverse complement strand
TCATAGATCTTCCCGCGCAAGTCCTGCGCCATGGCATTGATCGTAAAATCTCGCCGCAGCAGATCTTCCCGCAAAGAGGATACGAACGCCACCGCATCCGGGTGACGCCCGTCATGATATGCCCCGTCGCGCCGGAACGTCGTCACCTCCGCCTGCGCGCCGTCCAGCAGCACCGTCACTGTGCCGTGCTGCACGCCCGTCGGCACACAGTGGTCAAACAGCGCCATCACCTGCTCCGGCCGCGCCGATGTCGTCACATCCCAGTCGTGGATTTCCCGGCCCAGCAGCGCATCACGCACACAGCCGCCTACAAAATAGGCCGCATACCCGGCCTGTTCCAGCGCCCGCAGCACCATATCTGGCTTTTTTTGCTCCATACGCCGCTCCTTTCGGCAAAAACACCTTGTATTTCCCGCAAAATCAGTCTATAATAATAAACCGTTGCAAATTTAACACGCTCCGCCGCCGTGGTGGCTTCTATAGCATCATTATAAATTTCCATCCGGCTGCTTGCAACTGGAATTTGGGAGGCAACTTTATGACGTCTGCATCTGGCAGCAACCGCATTGCACAATATCTACAGCCCGGCAAGCACGCGCATCTTGTCGGCATTGGCGGCGTATCCATGCGCCCGCTCGGCCTCGTTCTGCGCTCCATGGGCATGACCATCACGGGCTCCGACATGAACGCATCCGTGTCCACGCAGGAGCTCATAGGCAAGGGCATCACCGTCCACATTGGCCACAGCGCTGAGAATATCGCCGGTGTGGACTGCATCATCCGCACCGCCGCTGCGCACAACGACAACCCAGAGATCGCCGCAGCCCGTGCTGCCGGTATCCCCATTTTTGAGCGCGCGCAGGCCTGGGGCTATATCATGCGTGCCTACCGCAGCGCTGTCTGCGTGTCCGGCACACACGGCAAGACCACCACCACGTCCATGCTCACGCACATCTTCCTGGAGGCCGGCAAAGACCCCACCGTCATGATCGGCGGCTATCTGCCGCTGCTCGGCGCCGGCCACCGTGTCGGCCATGGCGACACCATCATTCTGGAAAGCTGCGAATACTGCAACTCCTTCCTCAATTTCAGCCCCACGACCGCCGTCGTGCTTGACATTGAAGCCGACCACCTCGACTTTTTCAAAGACCTTGCCGATGTGGAATCTTCGTTCCGCAAGTTCTGTGAGCTTGTGCCAGAGGCCGGCTGCATCGTGGCCAACGGCGACGACCAAAATACCGCTGACGCGCTCCGCGGCCTTACCTACACCACATTCGGCATGTGCGCCGAAGACGATGTCCATGCCGCCAATATATCCCCCAATTTCTCCGAGCTGGACGTGATCGCAGACGGTAAGCCATACTGCCATCTCAAGCTCGCTGTCATCGGCCGCCACAATGCCATGAACGCACTGGCCGCCTGCGCGGTCGCGTGGAAGTCCGGCATTCCCGGCGATGTCACCGCCCGCGCCCTCGCGCAGTTCCACGGTGCAGGCCGCCGCATGGAATATAAAGGCCAATACAACGGCGCCGACATCTACGACGACTACGCCCACCACCCCGGTGAGATGCACGCGCTTCTCGCCGCCGCGCGCATGATGGGCTATCAGCGCATCATCTGTGCCTTCCAGCCGCACACCTATACCCGCACCCGCGCGCTGTTTGACGACTTTGTGCGGGAGCTGAAGACTGTAGACCTTCCCGTCCTCACCGACATCTACGCCGCACGCGAATCCAACACCGTCGGCGTCAGCGCACAGGACCTCGCCGCCCAAATTCCAGGCAGCGTCTACTGCCCCAGCCTGCAGGATGTCACAGCATTCCTCCGCCGCACCGCCCAGCCCGGCGACCTCATTCTCACCGTCGGCGCGGGCGACATCTACAAGGCGGGCGACAATCTGCTCAAAACCAAATAAAAATATATGCACGCGCGGGCTGGCAGCCCGCGCGTTCTTTTGCATATTTTATCGCACCGCAGCAGCGCAGGTGCCCTCCGCCTTCAGTGTAAACACATTCTTGTGCCATTCCAGCAGCCCGTCCGTGCGCATTTTCCCCAATTCCTTGGAAAGTGCCGTCCGCTCCACGTTCAGATAGTCCGCGAGCTGCTGGCGGTCGAAGGGGATGCGGAACGTTTTTGCCCCGGCGCGCACGCTCTGCGCCGATAAATACGTCAAAAGCCGCCCGCGGATCGACCGTGCCGCCGTGCAGAAGATCCGCTCCGACAGCGCCAGATTTTTCTGCATGGACAGCCGCAGCAGATTTTCCAGCAGCTGTGCCCGCACCGGGCTGTCCGCCGCCAGCGCGGCGTCCACATCCAGAAGCACGATCTCACTGCGCGCCGCGCACACCACGTCCACCATCATGGCCGTCCGGCACAGCGCGTACGTTTCCCCAAACGCGCCGCCGGCCTCCACGCTGCCTAAAATACTGCGATTGCCCCATAGGTCATTGTTCTCAATATGCACACACCCGCTCGTTACCAAACCGATGTGATGCGTTTCATCTCCGGCGTGAAACACAAACGCGCCCTTTTCATACTGCCGCGTGTGCATGGCGCTCTGCCGCAGCATCGTCAGCGCTTCTTTGGAAAACCCGGTCAGGACCGGAAATTTTTCAAGCTCCATATGCACCTCATCCGTGGTTTTTACCACGTTCTTTTTCAGCCATCATACTATACTATTTACAAACAAACAAGAAAAATGCTGCTTGCGCCGCTGAAGATCTTCCCCGAAAGGCTGCAGCGCGCAAAGCAGCGCGTTCATTTCAAAAAAGGAGGACTGCCGCATGATCATGGAAGGCTGCCAGGGCAAGCCCCGCACCCCCACCATTCTCGAAAAAACCTGCCCGCAATGCGGTGCGGAGATCGAGATGTTTTCCACCGACACCGAAATGCAGTGCGAGCACTGCGGCTTCACGGTCTATAACGACACGCTCAGCTGTGTCCAGTGGTGCAAATACGCCCGCAAATGCGTCGGCGATGAAATGTATGAAACCATGATGCAGATCGCCGCCAAACAAAAAGAAGAAGCCGCCGCCAGGCGCAAACAAAAGCAGGAGGAACAAGACCATGGTACGTAAGATCATCCACATCGACGAAGAAAAATGCAACGGCTGCGGCGCGTGTGCCGCGGCCTGCCATGAGGGCGCCATCGGCATGGTGGACGGCAAGGCCCGGCTCCTGCACGAGCACTACTGCGACGGCCTTGGCGATTGCCTCCCCGCCTGCCCCACCGGCGCCATCACGTTTGAAACACGTGAAGCCCCGGCCTATGACGAGCAGGCCGTACAGGCTGCCAGGCAGCAAAAGGCCGCCCAGCCCGCGCCGCACGCCGGCTGCCCCGGCCAGCGTCTGCGCCAGCTGCACCCGAACGCGGGACCTGCGCCCGCCGCACAGGCCGCCGAAGCGTCCTCGCAGCTTGCCCAGTGGCCGTGCCAGCTGAAGCTCGTGCCCGTGAACGCGCCGTATTTTGACGGTGCAAAGCTCCTCATTGCCGCTGACTGCACAGCCTATGCCTACGCCCGGATGCACGAGCACTTCATGCGCGGCAAGGTCACGCTCATCGGCTGCCCCAAGCTGGACAGCGTGGACTATTCCGAAAAGCTCACCGAGATCCTCCGCACAAACAATATTCAAAGCGTCACCGTCGTTCGCATGGAAGTGCCCTGCTGCGGCGGTCTGGAATACGCCGCCCGCACTGCCCTGCAGGCCAGCGGCAAATTCCTCCCCTGGCACGTCGTCACGCTCTCCGTTGACGGTAAGATCCTCGACGAAACGTGACCTGCAAAACAAACGCGGCACACTTCCGGTCTGAAGTGTGCCGCACGAGCGTGTCAAAAAAGCATTTTTTTGACACGCTTTCAAACGCGGACCGCTGCGCTGGGTTCGCGTTTGAGAAGGCTTGCGCCATGCCGCGCGCATAATTTTTGCGCCTTTGGCGCAAAAATTCCACTACAGAACTTTGTTCTGCATGAGTTCGCCTTGGCCAATCGCACTGCGCATAGCTTGTGCTCTTGGAGGCTCACGCAACTTGCATGACGTAAAGTATTTTCGGCGACGTACACGCCGCCGCCGAAAAAGATCGGAACTTTTTCGCGCCTGCGGGCGCGAACTCTGCGAGGCTTTTTGACAAGCTGACGCGGCACACTTCCGGTCTGAAGTGTGCGCACATTCAAATATGCTGCTTTCCCGTAATTTCATCCGCCGCAATGCGCACCACGGTCACGGCTGCGGCCTGCGTTGCCGTCACGGGCATATCCCGCCCTGTCTGCCAGCGCATGAGCAGCGTCAGCGCCCGCGCCTTTTCTGCCGCGTCCTGTAAAATTTCCGCGCGCCCCTGTGCGATCACGCTTGCATAGCGGAAGCTGTGGCTGCATGCCTGTGTGCTCTCCACCAGCGCGTGGCCGCAGTCGGCCTCCACACAAACCTGCGGGTTCTCCTGCAAAATGTCCAGTCTTTTGCCCTCATTCGCACAGTGAACGTAAAATACAAACCGTCCGTTCTCCAGCGCGCACGCAAAATTCATCGGCACAACATACGGCACGCCATTCCGGCACAGCCCCAGCCGCGCCACCTGACAGCGCTGTAAAATCGCAAAAATATCTGCCGTATCCGTCACGGCCCGTTCTTTTCGCCGCATGGCGCACCTCACTTCATAAACTTGTCAATGGCCTGACACAGATCCTCCAGCGCCTGTGCGTCGTCCTGCTCCACGGCATCTACAATGCAGTGCTGGATATGGTCCTGTAAAATGACCTTGCCAATATTATTGATGGCCGCGCGCACCGCCGCGATCTGAATGAGCACCTCTGAGCAGTCGCGTCCGTCCTCCACCATCCTGCGCACTGACTGCAAATGTCCAATGGCACGCGAAAGGCGGTTGAGCACCGCTTTTGTGTTTTCATGCACGTGCCCGTGCGGCTGCGCCGGATCGTGCGGATGGTCATGGTCATGTGTGTGGCAGTGCGCTGCGTCGTGCGTGTCTCCGGTGTGATGCACGTGCGCAATGCCATGCTCATGCAAATATGCGTGGTCGTGTTCCATAACTTCATGCTCCCTCATTTCATTCTTATTCAGTATAGCACATTTCATGCCCCCACGCTACCGGTAAATAGACTGATTTTCCCGAAAAATGCTGTAAAATAACCCTCCTATGGGGTTTATTCCAGCCATGCTGCCACTTTACAAATTTCGTTCCCGGCCTTATAATAGCGCCAAAGAAACCACCTAAACCAGAAAGGAACAAACACCATGGAACATGAACACACCCACACCCATGACGGCGTGGAGCATTCCCACCCGCACACCCATGACCACGGTCACGAGCATGAACATAACCACGGACACGAGCATTGCCAGGAACACATCCACTGCGGCGAGCACATGAACTGTGCCGACTGCGGCCACGAGCACGTCAGCCCGCGTGAGGAGCTGCTGGCCCTCATGAAATACATGGTCGGCCACAATCAGGCCCACGCCAACGAGTTGGCCCAGCTGGCCAAGCAGCTGCAGGATGCCGGCGAAGCCACCGCCTACGAGCAGGTCATGCTGGCTGTCAGCGATTTTGAAAAGGGCAATCTCCGTCTGTCCACCGTTCTCGCATCGCTTCAAAAGTAAGGAGGCTCTCTCATGTGTCTTGCAACCGCCTACCGCGAACAGCCGCAGGCTGAAAATCTTGTTATGAACAATGTTCAGCGCATTGAGTGCCATGACGGCCAGGTGTTCCTCACCGACCTTATGGACCGGCAGGTCGTCATCGAGGGGGAGCTTGTGCTGGCCGACCTTGTGGAAAACGTCGTCGTTGTCCACGAGCGGAGATAAGCCATGGCCCGCTATGAAGTCGTGCGCGAGATCGAAAATCAGTGCGCCAACAACCAGATGCGCGACGTGTTCTTTCGTGAGATCGACTGCGCTGATCCCATCGCGTGGGTGCAGAATGAGGTCAAGGGCAAGCAGGTCAATATCACCACTGACAAAAAGGCGAACGGTGACCTCACAGTCTTTGTCGAGTCTGCCGGAATGACTCAGAAATTCCTGTTTACGCCCCTGTAACCAACCGTTTTGCACCAAAAATTCGCGTTTTTTCTGCCTCTTCGGGCTTGTATTTGCCCGCGGAATATGTTAGGATATGCTCGCACTGAAATGGCTGCTGCAAAGCGGCCGTTTTGGTGTGCTTGTGCGCAGTATGTGCAAAAGGAGAAATACTATGGCAACACACACCATCGCGGTCGCCGGCAAGGGCGGCGTTGGGAAAACGACCACCTGCGGCATGATCGTCGATTATCTCTGCAAACAGAAAAAAGGCCCCATTCTTGTGGTGGACGCCGACGCCAATTCCAACCTCAATGAGGTCCTTGGCGTTGAAGTTGAGGCTACCCTTGGCGACATTCGCGAGCAGATGGCTCGCGCAGAGCTGAACGGCGGCATCCCCGGCGGCATGACCAAGGCCGATTACGCCGAAATGATGTTCGGCACAGCTCTGTGCGAAGAAGACGACTTTGACATGCTCGTCATGGGCCGCACGCAGGGTAAGGGCTGCTACTGCTTTGTCAATGGCGTGCTCAAAACACAGATCGACAAGTACGCCGGCAACTACAACTACATGGTCATCGACAATGAGGCCGGCCTTGAGCATATCAGCCGCGGCACGCTGCCGCATGTAGACACCATGCTGCTCATCTCCGACTGCTCCCGCCGCGGCATCCAGGCCGTCGGCCGCATCGCGCAGATGATCCGTGACCTCGAACTCAAGCCCACGCAGATGAAACTCATCGTCAACCGTGCACCGAACGGTGAACTGAATGCTGGTGTACGGGAAGAGATCGAAAAGCACCAGCTTGAGCTTATCGGTGTCCTGCCGCAGGATGAGCTCGTCTATGAATATGACTGCGACGGCAAGCCCAGCGCCACGGTGCCAGACTCTGCACCCATCAAGGTCGCGCTGCATGAGATCATGCAGAAGCTCGGTTTGTAAAAGTTTATAAACACATTGCTTATAAAAATTTTTAAGTAGGGGGATTCACACTATGCCTTTTGTTCCCAAAAAGCAGGCTTACAACGCCAAGATCAACGAAGTGACGCTTGGCGTTGGTGAAAAAGCCGTGAAGCTCGGGGGTCAGAACGTTCTTCCGTTCCACACCTTCGATGCCGACATCGCAAACGCGCCGAAAATCGGCGTGGAGCTGACCGACCTCGGCATGGCCGAATACACCATGCCAGGCGAGCAGGAATTCTATACCGGCTGCCAGACGGTCGTCGACATGGCCAAGCGCGCCGAAACCATGGAGGGCGCTTCGTTCCTGTGCCTGCACTTTGAAGGTGCCGACCCCAACGGTCTGAACAAGCCCGTTGAGGAATGCGTCCAGCTGGCCAAGGACGTCGCCGACGCCGTCACTATGCCCATTGTCATCATGGGCTGCAAAAACATCGAGAAGGACACTGAGCTGTTCAACAAAATCGCCGAAGCACTTGCCGGCAAAAACATTCTCGTCCTCTCCGCACGCGACGAAAACTATAAGACCGTCGGCGCTTCCGCAGGTCTGGCCTACAACCAGAAGGTCGGCGCGGAATCCGCTGTCGATATTAACCTGGCCAAGCAGCTCAACACCGTCATGACTCAGCTTGGCGTCAGCGCCCAGTCCATCGTCATGAACATCGGCTCCGCTGCCGCCGGCTATGGCTATGAGTACGTTGCTTCCACCCTCGACCGCATCCGTGATGCTGCGCTCAAGCAGTCCGATGCAATGCTCCAGATGCCCATTATGACCCCGGTCTCATCTGATACCTGGGGCGTCAAGGAATCCGTTATGGCAGAAGCGGATATGCCTGAATGGGGCAATCAGGAGGAGCGCGGCGTCGAAATGGAGATCACCACCGCCGCAGCCGTGCTGGCTGGCGGCTCGGACGCCGTCATCATGCGTCACCCGTCGGCCATCAAGACCATCTCCAAGATGATCTCGGCGCTGATGTAATGCGGAAGGAGGAAACACACTATGGCAGTCAAAGGTCTTGACATTTTTAAGCTCTCCCCCAAGAAGAACTGTAAGGAATGCGGCAGCCCCACCTGCATGGCATTCTGCATGAAAGTCGCACAGGGCGCTCTGCCCATCACAAAGTGCCCCTATATGTCTGAAGAAGCCATCGCCCTTCTGAGCGAGGCCACCGCGCCTCCCATGAAGGCGCTGGAAGTCGCCGGCCACAAGCTCGGCGGCGAGACCGTCCTCTTCCGTCATGAAAAGACGTTCGTATCCCGCAACCTGTTCGCCATCGAGCTGTGCACCTGCATGGACGACGCAGCCATCGACGCCCACATTGCCCAGATGAAGGGTGTGGACTACGAGCGTATCGGTGAGCGCGAATATGTGGAATTCGTCACCGTCCACAACGCCGGCGATCATGTCCGCTTCGTGGAGCTTGCCAAGAAGGCCGCCACGCTCGAGCGCGGCGTCATCCTCGATACCACCGACGTGGAAGCCGCTAAGGCTGCCGTCGAGGCCATCAAGGATGCAAAGCCCATTCTGAACGGCGCCAACAAGGATAACTACGCCGCCATGAGCGAGATCGCCACTGCCGCCGGTATCGTCCTCGGCGTCCGCGGCACGGATCTTGCCGAGCTGCATGACACTGTCGAAGCGCTCGAAAAGTCCGGCAACAAGAACCTCATTCTCGACACCACCGGCGCAACCATCAAGGAAACGTTTGCCAACACCGTGCTTGTCCGCCGCACCGCTCTGAAGGACGGCGACCGCACGTTCGGCTATCCCTCCATCGTGAACCTCGCCACCCTTTGCAAGGATGACGAGCATCTGGCAACGGCCCTGGCCGCCCTGTTCACCCTGAAGTATGGCTCCATCATCGTCATGCCGCGCATGAGCTACGCCGAGGCGCTGCCGCTCTACGGCCTGCGTCAGAACATCTTCACCGACCCGCAGAAGCCGATGAAGGTCGCTCCCGGCATCTATCCCATCAACGGTGCCGGCCCGGAAGATCCGTGCTGCCTGACCGTCGACTTTGCCCTGACCTATTTCCTTGTGTCCGGCGAACTCGAGCGCTCCAAGACGCCCATCAACCTGCTCATCACCGACGCTTCCGGTATGTCCGTCCTGACTGCCTGGGCCGCCGGCAAGTTCTCCTCCAGCTCCGTCAAGAAGTTCTTTGATGAGTTCGACATCGCCTCCAAGATCAACAACCGCACCCTCATCATTCCGGGCAAGGTCGCCGTCATGAAGGGCGAGATCCAGGACAAGCTGCCCGAGTGGAACGTCGTCGTCGGCACCCGTGAGGCCGTTGAGATCGTCAAGTACCTCAAGGACGGCGAGCACATCAAGGCCGCCGAGCTGGTCGCCGCGTCCAAGAAGCCGGCCGAGGCCAAGAAGGAAGTCGCCGCCGACGCCCCGCTTGATTTTGAGAAGATCGCCGCGTCCATCCCGGCCATCAAGATCCGTGATGACCTTGACGCACACTACAAGCAGCGCGACCCCGACTCGCCCAAGTTCGTCACCATCGGCGAGCGTATCCACTGCATCTCCCCGGTCATCCGCGAGGCCATGGCCACGTTCAATCCCGATCCCATCCTCGAGCGTGCCGCACAGCAGATCAAGGCTGGCGCAACGTACCTTGACGTCAACATCGGCCCGGCCGAATCCAATGGTCCGGAGCTCATGACATGGGCTGTCAAGCTGCTGCAGGAGAACTTCAACAATGTGCCGCTGGCCCTCGATACCGCCAACAAGAAGGCCATTGAGGCCGGCATCAAGGTCTACAACCGCACGAACGGCAAGCCCATCGTCAACTCGGCTGACGCTGGCTCCCGTATCTCCTACATCGATCTCGCTGCTGCCAACGACGCCATCTGCGTGGCCCTCTGCTCCGCCGACGGCATCGCCAAGGACAACGAAGAGCGCATGATGCACTGCCATCATATGCTGGAGCGCGGTCTGTCTCTCGGCATGGAAGCCACCGACCTGTGGTTCGACCCGCTGTTCCTCGTTGTCAAGGGTATGCAGGATAAGCAGATGGACGTTCTCAACGCCATCAAGCTCTTTGCCGATGAAGGCCTCAAGTCTACCGGCGGCCTGTCCAACAACTCCAACGGCGCGCCGAAGAACGTGCGCCCGATCATGGACTCCGCGCTCGTCGCTATGGCTATGATGCAGGGTCTGACCTCTGCCATCGTCAACCCCAACGACCTGCGCCTGATGGAAACCATCAAGTCCTGCGATATTTTCAAGAACAACGAGCTGTATTCCGACTCGTACCTCGAAGTCTAAAGCATTCAACTCCCGCAAGTTCGCCCTGCGAGCTTGCGGGAGTTCCTTGTCACCACGCCTAAAAAACGATCGTCTGTCCGATTGTGATAAATCGAAACGTTTTTTTCTGGCAATCCCACAAAAAGTACTGTACAAGTGGGCACAAAGTTGGTATTCTATAAGGGTAGGAAGAACCCCGTCCGGGGGATATGTGAACAGGAGGAATTTCCATGAGCGTATTAACGGATCTGATTTATGGCGGCTCGAATGCCGTTGCTGGCCTGACCGAAGGCGCGGTCAATGACGCGATCGCAAAATATGGCGCAGAGAAAGAGATTGCTTTCCCTGATACGGCTTATTTCTTCCCCACCATCTACGCCGCCACCGGCGTCAAGGTCAAAACGCTGGGCGACTTGCCCGCGTGTGTGGGTGTCCTTAAAAGCCTCATCACCAATCAGGAGGATCTGGGTCAGGCTTTGAACGCCGGTCTTGCCACTGCCGTCGGCGCTGAAATTCTGGAAGGCCTTAAATTCGTGGAGCCGAAGGACGCCTATGAGCAGGCAACCGTGCCCGGCATCGGCTTCGTGCCCGACCCCATCATCCGCAGTCTTGGTGTGCCGCTCGTCACGGGCGATATTCCGGGCGTTGCCGTTGTGCTCGGCAAGGCCGATAACGCCGAAGATGTCGCCAAGGTCGTCAAGGACTATCAGTCCAAGGGCATCATGACCTTCATGGTCGGCGAAGTCATTGAGCAGTGCGCTGAACAGGGCGTCAAGATGGGTCTGGAACTCCGTGTCATCCCGCTGGGTCATGACGTCACTGCCGTCATCCATGTCGTCACCGTCGCCATCCGTGCGGCGCTCATCTTCGGCAATGTCCAGCCGGGCGATCTGGCAGGACTCCTTGCCTATACCAAGGAACGTGTTCCCGCATTCGTCAACACCTTTGGTGCGATCGACAATGTCGTTGTATCTGCCGGCGCTGGCGCCATCGCCCTCGGCTTCCCGGTCGTGGTCGATATTGACCTCGGTGAAAACCAGGTCCCCGGCGCGCTGGAATCCTGTACCGACCATGCCGAAACCGTCAAGAAGTCGCTCGAGCTGCGCGGCATCAAGATCAAGTCCAAGGAGCTCCCCATCCCTGTGGCGTTTGCCGCCGCGTTCGAGGGCGAGATCATCCGCAAGGCTGATATGAAGGTCGAGTTCTGGTCCGCCAAGAACACCACCTGCGAGCTCGTCGTAATGAAGAATGCTGACGAGGTCGAAGACCATAAGATCGTCGTTGACGGCCCGGACATCGACTCCGGCGATCTGGAATACGCACTGGCCACCGTTGTAGAAGTCTACGGCAAAAAGATGCAGGCTGACTTTGAGTCCGTCATCGAACGTAAGATCCACGCCTGGTTCAACTACATGGAGGGTGTCATGCACACCGGCCAGCGCAACCAGTTCCGCATCCGTATCTCCAACGACGCATTCGACAAGGGCCTGCGCCTGAAGCACTTTGGTGAAGTCCTGTACCATATGATCATGGATGAATTCGACGCTGTCGTCGATAAGTGCCAGATCACGCTCATCACCGATCCCGCCAAGGCGACCGCGTTCCTGAACGACGTTGCCATGCCGCGCTACAATATGCGTGACGACCGTCTGGCCTCCATGACCGATGAATCCGTTGACCGTTTCTTCA
>CAKTXB010000041.1 GCA_934630555.1 uncultured Oscillospiraceae bacterium | reverse complement strand
AGGCGTCTGTTTTTTTGGCATAAAAGCCTCCCGGCGCGCCCCGGGCGCGCGAAGTTAAAGTGAATGGTGAAGAGTGAATAAGTAAGCACCGTCCAAGGCTTCCCCTTGAGGGGAAGCTGTCACCGAAGGTGACTGATGAGGAGGAGCGTGGTACGTTCTGAGATGTCGCTACGTTTGCACGCTCCAAAGGCTCCTTTGTGTAAAAGGAGCTGTCAGCCGAAGGCTGACTGAGGAATTGCGCAGTAGGGGTGTCGCAGATAACACGGTACCAATGCGAATTCGTAACAACCGAATCCTTTGGTCTGCCACGTTCCGCCTTTGGTACGGCCGAAACAACAACGTTCTGATCCTCTCAGTCAGCTTCGCTGACAGCTCCCCTTGGTCACCAAGGGGAGCCTTTGGTGCGCCGAAACGTGGCAACCGCTCTAAACGTACTACGCTCCTCCTCATCAGTCACCTTCGGTGACAGCTTCCCCTCAAGGGGAAGCCTTTTGAGGTGCACATCCTGTTTGGGCACAAAAAACAGGCGCGCTGTTTTTTACAGCGCGCCTGAGCTTTTTTCTTTTACTTCCCGGCGGAATTGTTTTTGAGGAGGTCGTATTTGATCTGCCACAGCTTTTGGGACAGGTCCACGTAGTAGGTGTGCGGGTTATCAAAGCGCTTGACCTCGTCCCAGAGGGTGTCTACCTGCTCGGCGCAGTAGCGCTTGATGTCGGCCAGCTTCGGCAGATCGTAGACGAGCTCGCCGTGCCGGAAGATGGGCACGAGCAGCTCTTTGGCGGTGAAATTATACACCGTTTTGCGCTTCCACGTGGCCTCGGGGTCGAAAATTTCGAGATCCCCGCTGTCGTCCACCGTCTCGTCGTGTACGCACAAATAGTCCGCAATGGCCTTGCCCGTGTCGTTTCCAAAAAAGCGGTACAGCTTTTTAAAGTGCGGGTTCGTGATCTTCCCCACATTCTCGCTGATCTTGATCTTCGGCACGATCGTACCGTCCGCGTCCTCCACGGCCGTCAGCTTGTAAACGCCGCCAAACACCGGCTCTGACCGCGCCGTGATCAGCCGCTCGCCCACGCCGAATAGGTCGATCTGCGCCCCCTGCGCCAGCAGATCGCGGATGATGTACTCGTCCAGCGAGTTGGAGACCGAGATCGCGCACGACTCCCACCCCGCGTCGTCCAGCATCTTCCGCGCCTTTTTCGTCAAATACGTCATGTCGCCGGAGTCCAGCCGGATGCCGCACTTTTTCAGCCCCCGCGGCCGCAGCACGTCGTTGAAGGCCCGAATGGCGTCCGGCACGCCGCTTTTCAGCGTGTTATATGTGTCCACCAGCAGCACCGGGTCCTCCGGATACGTTTCGCAATACGCCCGGAACGCCTCATACTGCGAGTCAAACATCTGCACCCACGAATGCGCCATCGTGCCCCCGGCGTGCACGCCGTAGAGCTGGTCGGAGATGGTACAGGCCGTACCCGCGCAGCCGCCGATAAACGCCGCGCGCGCGCCCAGGATCGCGCCGTCGCCGCCCTGCGCCCGGCGGGAGCCGAACTCCAAAACCGGCCGCCCCTTCGCCGCGCGCACCACGCGGTTGGCCTTTGTGGCGATCAGGCTCTGGTGGTTGATGGCCAGCAGCAGATACGTTTCCACCAGCTGCGCCTGAATGGCCGGCGCGCGCACCGTCACGATCGGCTCGCGCGGGAAGATCGGCGTGCCCTCCGGCACGGCCCAAATATCGCCCGTAAAGCGGAAATGCCGCAGATAGTCCAGAAATTCCTCGCAGAACTGCCCCCGCCCGCGCAGATAGGCAATGTCCTCCTCCGAAAAATGCAGATCCTGAATATACCGCACGATCTGTTCCAGCCCCGCCGCAATGGCAAAGCCGCCGCCGTCCGGCACCGTGCGGAAAAACACGTCAAAATACGTAATGCGGTCCTGATAGCCGCACTGAATATAGCCGTTGCCCATCGTCAGCTCATAAAAATCACAGAGCATCGTCAAATTCAGCTTCCCGTTCGCGTCCATGTCGTTTCCTCCTGTTATTCTGCGCCAAGCGCCCGTGCGCGCTGCGATTTGCTGCGCGGCTCCTCCCGCAGCCGGAATTTTTCCGCCAGCGCCTTTGCAAACGCCAGCATCCCCGCCGCGTCGCCGTCCTTCAGCTCCAGCTCCAGCTCGCACAGCGGCGCGCGCTTCTGGCCGCACTGCAGCTCGCCGATGTCTCCGTCCAGCTCGCACACGCAGCCGTCCAGCTGCAGGCGCGTCCGGATGCGCGTAAACCTCGTGCTGCACACCGGCCCCAGCGTTTCCGAAGCCAGAAGGTCCGCCAGCTCCGCCGGCGCGCCGTCCTGCACCAGCTGCGGCACGGCGTCCTCCAGATATTCCGCCTCCGTTTCCCACTCGCCGCGCGCATAGCCCGCACCCGGCGTTTTCACCGTCACAAGGCTCTGTTCGCCCGCGCGCCGCAGCCGCAGCGCCCAGCGCTTTTCATCCAGCTGCCCGTCCGGCGTGTCGTAATACGTCGACTCCGTCTGCAAATACGAAAAGTCCTCCGTCATGTGCCGGCGCACCTCCGGGCTGCACAAAATGCAGTCCAGCAGCTGCAAGTCGTCCACAGCCCACTTTACTTCCACTTCCGCTCCCATGGCGTCCTCCATGCTTTCTTTTGTTCTAACGCGTGTTTGTGTTATTGTACGCGTTTTTCCCCGCCAGCGCAAGAAGAATCTGTGCCGTTTTCCCCGCTGCGACCCTTCCCGACGGCTTTTGCACAGAAGCTGCTGTAAACTCTCCTCATAAATACCAATATATGGGAGTTGAGGCATATGCCCCAGCAGTCGCTGCTGGAAAAAAAGCTCGACGCGGCGCGGCGGCGCATACTCAGCCGCCTGCGTGCCGACCCGACGCTCAGTCTGATCGCGCGCAGCGTTCTGGCCGCCCTCGGCGGCGCGCTGCTCGCCGGCGTCACCATTCTGGACCAGCCCATGCCCGTCTGTCTGGCGCTGGCCGCGGCGCTGCCGTTCGGCCTTGCCGGCGTGTGCGCCTATCTTGGCGCGGCAGGCGCGTATGTCCTGCTCTATGGCGCCTCGCAGGCGCTGTCCATCCTCGCCGCCGGCTTTCTCATCCAGACCGAGCAGCTCATTTTCCGCGGCCTTCTGCCGCAGGACAAGCGCTGGTTTTTGCCCCTCTGCGCCGCCGCGCTCTATGGCCTCATCGAATTTTTAGAGCTGCTGCAGGCCCACTTTGCCCCGGAGCAGACGCTGCTGTTCCTCCTCCGCGTGGCGCTGCTGGCCCTGTGCAGCTGGCAGTTTTCCGAGGCGCTGCACCATCATAGCCGCCGCGCGCAGCTGTTCTTCGCCCTGTGTCTGCTGGCCGGCAGCGGCTGCCTGCATCTGCCCGGCAGCGTGCGGCTGAGCGTTGTCGCGGGCCTTGCCGCCGCGGGCTATTGCCTGCGTCTGCCAAACGCCCTTCCGGCCTGCGCCGCCTGCGCGCTGACGCTCGACCTCACCGGCGCGTGCGCCGCCCCGCTCACGCCGCCCGTCTGCATGGCCGCCCTCCTGTGCACGCTTTTGCCGTGGCGCGGCCGCATGATGCAGACCGCCGTGCTCCTGCTCTGCTGCATGGCCGCGCTGGCCTTCTCCGCCGTGCCGGACCTGCCCGCGCTGGCGGGCTGCATCCTCGGCTGCGCGCTCTGCCTGCTCCTGCCGCAGCGCCTGAGCCGCCTGCTCGAGGCCGACCCCGCCCCCGATGCGCCGCCCGCCGGGCTGGAATCCGCCAGTCAGCTTCTGCGCCGTGTCCGCCGCCTGCTTGACCGCACGCAGACGCGCGCCGCCGCGCCGCAGTCCGCCGCCGTCTTTGACCGCGCTGCGGAGCTGGCCTGCCGCGACTGCCCCGGCTGGGATACGTGCTGGGAATCCTGCGCCGCCGACACCTACCTTGCCCTCTCCGGCGCCGCCGGCCGCATCCTTCAGCGCGGCGCGGCCCTTCCGGGCGATCTGCCGCCGTTTTTTCGCGCCCGCTGCTGCCGCTATGAAGTGTTCCTGCACGCCGTCGATCAGGCGCTGGACGAGCAGACGGCCCGCCTGCAATGCTCCAGCCGCACAGCCGCCCTCTCGGCCGTCGCCGCCGCGCAGTATGACTGCCTTGCCGACTTCCTGCACGCGCTCTGCACCCCGCAGCCGCTGCTCACGCCGCTTCCGGCCTACCGCGCCGACGTCGGCTTCCGCGCCTGCGGCGTCCGCGGCAGCAATGTCTGCGGCGACCACGCCGCCAGCTTTACAAACGGCGAATTTTTCTACCTCCTGCTGTGTGACGGCATGGGCACCGGCTCCTCCGCCCGGCAGGAATCGCAGACTGCCGCCGCGCTCCTCACCGGCCTCATCCAAAGCGGTATGCACGCGCCCGACGCGCTGAAAATGCTCAACGGCGTCTACCTGCTGCGCGGCGACGGCGGCTTTTCCACCGTGGACCTGCTGCAGATCAGCCTCGTCACCGGCTCCGGCACGCTCTTTAAATGGGGCGCGGCGCCCTCTTACCTGCGTGCCGGCCGCCGCGTCTACACCATCGGCGCCGCCGCGCCGCCGCCCGGCGCGGCCGATGACCCCACGGTCCAGAGCCAGCGCATCCCGCTCGACCTGCAGCGCGGCCAGACGCTCCTGCTCGTCAGCGACGGCACCGACCCCGACGCCGCCGTCCGCGTCTTACAGGAGCAGACCGCACGCTCTGCCTGTGAGCTGGCTGCCGCCGTCCTCGCCGCCTGCCCCACGCAGGACGATGACCGCACCGCCGCCGTCCTCACGCTCCGCCGCACCACCGCCCCCAATGACCGCCTGTCGTAAAAACACCGCCCGCCGCCAAACATGCTCCGGACCTTTTTCGCGCCCGCAGGCGCACACCCTGCGAGGCTCATTAGGGTGTATTCTTCCAACGCCCAACGCACCCGGACAGCGGGCCTTTTCACGCTGCGCCGCGCCATTTTTCCTTGAAATACGGCAGTATTCCTGCGAAAAAGTGCCTTGCACAGCGCAAACCCCCTCGCTGCCGCTCCCATTTGGAGTTTTCAGATACACCCTGGAACGATCCGGGCAGCCCCGGCCCTGCGGCCGGGGCTGCTTTGCGCGCATCCTTGCCCCGCACTTTTTCCGTCCTGCACAGACCTTTCCCTCGACCTTCGTCTGTTTCGGCCATTGCGCACCCTCTGCAAACGGGCTGTGCGGAGCGCGCAAAAACGCCCGCGCCGTCGTCCATGGAACGTACTTGCTTGGCTGCGCTGCCCGCACACCCCGGCCGCCCCCATCTCCCGCACAGCTATTTTCTGCATTTCCGCATCCTTGCCCCGCGTTCGCTCCGCATACCGGCTTTTTGGGCCGCATTCCTCCGCTTGCGTGAGCTCCGCGCCCGCCCTGCCGCCGCCCCTCGCCCCGCGGTTTTCCCACGGGGCGTTCTTCCTTTTCCGCCTTCCGTTTCCTGCGGCCGCCCGGCCCGTCCGTTCCCACACGCTCCCCGGCCGCTTGCGTTTCCCCGCCCCACACGCAAAAGGCCCCCGGCGCACACCGCGCCGGGGGCCTCCGCGTTACATGAAATTTCCCAACCAGCGCCGCCGCGCCGTCCTCACATGGTAACGATCACCTTGATCACGCCGTCATCCCGGCTCGTAAACAGATCGATCGCCTCCTGGAAGCGCTCCAGCGGGAAGTGATGCGTCACCATCTGCTCGGCGTGAATAAACCCCGCGCTCATCATGGCCAGCACCCGGTCGTGGCAGTTGGGGTTGCCCCGGCTGCCCACGAGCTTCTTCTCGTCCCATACAATGGTCTTGATGTCGATCTCCATCTCGTGCTTCTTCGGAATGGCGATCAGCCCCACCGTGCCGCCGCGGCGGCACGTGCGCAGCGCCAGCGCCATCGAGGCTCTGTTGCCCGCGCAGTCAAAGCAGCGGTCCGCGCCCTTGCCGCCCGTCGCCGCCAGCACCTGCTCGGCCGCGTCCGCGTCCATAAAGTCCACAACGTGCTCCGCGCCGAATTCCTTCGCCCGCTCCTTCCGCGCGCCGGTCTCCAACACGATCACGCGGCTGCCCATGGCCCGGCACAGCATCAGCATCGCCATGCCCACCGGCCCGCAGCCCACCACGACCGTCCAGCCGCCCGGCACAAGCCCGGCCTGCTCAATGGCGTGGAACGACGTGCACACCGTATCCGTCAGCGCCCCGTGGTCAAACGTCAAATTGTCCGGGATCTTATGCAGCACCTCCGGCCGGAACACGCAGTATTCCGCATAGCACCCCGGCACCGTAAAGCCATACTGTTTATGCCCCGCAGGCACATTGCCAAAATTCATGCACAAATTGTACCGTCCTGCCTGGCAGTTTTCGCAGTAGCCGCAGCCCAGATGCGATTCCACCGCCACCCGGTCGCCCACGGCAAAGCCGTGCACGTTCCTGCCGCATTCCACGATCACGCCCGCACCCTCGTGCCCGGCAATGTGCGGCAGGCTTCCCGGCAGTCCGTCTGACAGGCTTCCGCCCGCCAGCAGCACCGGGTCCGACCCGCAGATGGCCACGGCCTTCACCTGCACCAATACTTCATTCTCGCCGCAAACCGGCTTCGGCACATCCTCCACGGCATACTCGCCGGGTCCGTGCATGACAAGAGCTCTCATTGCTTCGTTCCTTTCTTCATGGTGTCCGCCACAACAGCCACGATAATAATGAGGCCCTTGCAGATCTGCTGCCAATAGGGCGAAACACCCATGATATTCAAACCATTTTGCAGCGCGCCCATAATGAGCACGCCAATGACCACACCGAACACATTGCCAACGCCGCCCTTCATGCTCACGCCGCCGATCACGCACGATGCGATCGCATCCAGATGGTACTCCACGCCGTTGCTCGTCGCGCCCGCGCCCACACGGCCCGAGATGAGAATGCCCGCCAGCGCCGCGTACGCGCTGATGATGAGATACACCAGGATGCGCGTCTTTTCCACGCTCACGCCGCACACCCGCGCCGCCTGCTCATTGCCGCCCAGCGCAAACACCTTTTTGCCAAAGTGCGTCTTGCGCAGCAAAATGTGGTTGATGACCGCGCACAGCAAAAATACCAGGATCAGCACCGGCATCGCCCAGTCGCCTGAGCCAAGACGGTAGTTGCCCAGCCACAAAATGACCTCGTTCTCCACCTGGATCGGCTGACCGTTGCAGAACAGCAGCGCCATGCCCTTGGCAATGTTCGTCATGCCCAGCGTCGCAATAAACGCCGGGATCTTCGGCACGGTAATGAGGAAGCCGTTCGCAAACCCGCACAGCAGCCCAATGGCCAGCGGCAGCACGATCGCCAGCAGCAGATTGTCCTTGCCCTCCTGCGCAAACAGCGAACACACCACCGACGCCAGCGCGATCTGCGCGCCCGCCGACAGGTCCACACCGCCGTTGATGATGACCAGCATCATGCCCATCGACAAAATACCGATCAGCGACACCTGCCGGATCATGCTGATGATGTTGCTCGGCCGGATGAACTGCGGCTTGATGATGGCCAAAATCAGCACCATGGCCGCAAAAATAATGATGATACTGTAGTCCGTAAAGAAGCTCCGAAGACGCTTGGACGCTTCCGACTTCGTCTTTGTTTTCTCCATGACGTTCCTCCCTATGCTTGCTGTGCCAGCAGCTGCTCGCGGCTCAGTGACGCCATCAGCGCAATGCGCTCCTGACTGAACGCGTCGCGCATCAGCTCGCCCGTCACTTCACCCTCGTGCATCACGTACATCCGGTCGCACATGCCGATGACCTCCGGCATTTCTGACGACACCATGATAATGGCCTTGCCCTGCCGCGCCAGCTCGCAGAGCTTTTTGTGGATCTCCGCCTTGGCGTTCACGTCAATGCCGCGCGTCGGCTCGTCCACGATCAAAATATCCGGGTTGTTGATGAGCCAGCGCGCGATCAGCGCCTTCTGCTGGTTGCCGCCCGAAAGATACTGAATGTGCTGTGCCAGCGATGTGGCCTTGATCTCCAAAGCCGCCTTCTGCTCCCCGCACGCCGTGCGGATACGCTTGTCGTCCACAAACGGCCCGCGCTTGAAGCGCCCGATGGTCGGCATGATGATGTTGTCCAAAACGCCCAGCGGCAAAAAGCATCCGGACGCCTTGCGGTCCTCCGTCAAAAGCCCGATGCCGTGCCGGATGGCGTCCTGCGGGTTTTTGATATGGACCTCCTTGCCATGGATCCATACCCGGCCCGCCGTCGCGCGCCGCAGACCGTACACGGTCTCCAGCACCTCGCTGCGCCCCGCGCCGACCAGCCCCGCAAAGCCCAATATCTCGCCCCGGCGCACATGGAAGCTCACGTCCGCAAAATATCCCGGCAGCGTCAGCCCCTCCACCTGCAAAACATCCTCGCCGATGGGCGCCGGCGTCTTGGGGAACATATTCTCCAAACTCCGCCCCACCATCATGCGGATCAGCTCTGCCTGCGTCAGGTTGCTCGACAGGTCGTGGCCTGTGATATAGCCGTCGCGCAGGACCGTGATCTCGTCCGTGATCTCCAGGATCTCATCCATTTTGTGACTAATATAAATGATGGTCGTGCCCTTTTCCTTCAGCCGCCGGATGATGCGGAACAAATTTGCGACCTCGCGGTCCGTAATGGCTGAAGTCGGCTCGTCCATGATGATCAGTTTTGATTGAAAAGAAATTGCCTTTGCGATCTCCACCATCTGCATATTTGCAATGGTGAGCTCGCGCATTTTCGTGTCCGCGTCAAAGCTCAGCTCCAGATCGTCCAGCAAGGCCTGCGCCTGTGCCTTCAGCTTCTTCTCGTCCACAAACCCCAGCTTCGTTTTCGGCTCGCGGCCAATGTAAATATTCTCCGCCACCGTCATATCCGGGATGGGGCTCATCTCCTGATGGATCATGGAGATGCCCGCCAGCAGCGCCTGGTTGATGCTGCTCACCTTCAGCGGCTTGCCGTCAAAGTCGATGCTGCCCTCCGTCGGTGTGTAAATGCCCTGCAAGATTTTCATGAGCGTCGACTTGCCGGCGCCGTTCTCGCCCATCAGCCCCATCACAATGCCGCGCCGCACCTGAAACATTACGTCGTGCAGCACCGTCACGCCGGAAAACGTCTTTGTGATGTGCTTCATTTCCAGAATGTATTCGCTGTTCATTGCCTGTCCTCCCGTCCGTTCCTAGGAATACCGCGCCGTCCAAAGCGGCCTCCGGTACGCCTCAGACAAGCCCGGCGGGCCAAAGCCCGCCGGCTGTCTGTTTCAATTCTCGGTGCTCAGCTGACGGAGGTGAACTGCATATAGTCTGCCACGTTGTCAGCGGTGATCAGCTCATATTCCACACGGAAGCTGTCCGTGGGCGTGCCGCCCTGAATGTACTCCATGGCGATCTCCAGCGCCTTGTCCGCCTGCGTGAACGGCGCCTGGAATGCCGTGCAGTCCAGCAGGCCGTCGTTCACGCCGTTGATGCCGGACGGGTCGCCGTTGATGCTGAGCACGGGAACGTCGGTCTTGCCGGCAGCCGCCAGCGCCTGCTGCGCGCCCAGCGCCGCATCGTCGTTCAGCGCGATGACCGCGTCAAACTCCGTGCCGGACTGCAGCCACGTTTCCACCAGCTCCAGCGCCTTGTCGCGCTTCCAGTCGGCCGCGCCGTCCAGAACGATCTTCACGTCCGGATACTTTTCTTCCAGCGTCGCCACAATGGCGTCGGTGCGCTCATACGTGTTGGCCTGGCCCATCACGCCCTGAACCAGCGCAATGTTGCCCTTGCCGCCCAGGATCTCGCCGCAGCGCTCGGCCACGATGCGGCCGGCAACGGCGTTGTCCGCGCCCACAAACGTGTCGCAGCCTTCAAACACACGGTTGAACGCGATCAGCGGCACATTCGCGTCGTTGCAGGCCGTCACAATGGGCTGCGCCTGCTTTGCATCCACCGCCAGGCAGATGACCGCCTGCGTGCCGTTCAGAACTGCCTGCTCGATCTGCGTGATCTGCGTTGCAGCGTCGTTCGCCGCGTCCAGATACGTGATCTCAAGCTCCGGATGGCTCTCGTTAAAGATCTTCATGCGCGACATCACGAACGAAGCGAACGTGTTGTCAAACGAAGCGATGGAGACTGTGATCTGCATCGTTTCGGCCGGAGCGGCATCCTCCGCCGGCGTGTCCTGAGCTGCGTCGTTGGTCGCTGTTTCGGCAGCGGCGGGCTGCTCCGCGGCAGCCTGTGCGGGCTGCTCCGTCGTCTGTTTGCCGGCGCAGGCGGCCAGCGAGCAGACCAGGATCAGTGCAAGTGCGAGTGCGAGAAATCGTTTCATGCGAGTGTTGCTCCTTCCATTTTCTTTTTTGCTTTTTATTTACAGCGCCATCCGTGTTCTGATCCGCCGGCTCTGCCTGGCCGGTCTCTCACGGGCGGTATGCTTGTAAATTCCCGTTTCCGCGGCACACAGCCGATCCAAAGCCGCACTGCCGCATCCCCAACTTTTCAGCAAACCATGCACACCGGTTGTGCATACGTATTCGTTTCCGGTTTAATGCAATTCCCCGATCACAAAAACCGGGGAATGCAGCATTTTGTATCGTCCTTATCGCATGATGTCCGCGACTGATCCGCGCTCCACCAGCACGCCGCAGTGCAGCGATCGCTTCACGCTCCCGTCCGGATGCTCAATGCGCTCCATCAGCAGCTTGCACGCCGCGTCCGCCAGCTCCGTATACGGCTGCCGGATGGTCGTCAGATCGTACGACGCCCACGCGGCCTCCCGCGTATCGTCAAACCCGATGACCGAAATATCCTCCGGCACGCGCAGCCCAAGCTCCAGCCGCAGCGTGTCCAGCACGCCAAACGCGATAATATCGCCGGAGCAGAAAATGGCCGACGGCCGTTCGCCGCCCTTTTCCAGCAATCTGCGGCACATTTCGCGTCCGCTCTCATACGTGTAGTCGCCATACAAAATGTCGCACACGTCCAAATCGTTCGATTCCGCCTCCGCCCGCGCCCGAATGCCGAGCAAGCGCTCCTTCGTCGTCGAGGCCCGTTCCTCGCCCATCAAGCACGCAATGCGCCGGTGGCCCTTGGAGATCAGATAGTCTGCCACCAGGCCGCCGCCGTCATAGTTGTCGCAGCTCACGGTGTCCACATTCGCGCCGATGATATAGCGGTTGAACAGCACGATTGGCGTCGTTGTCTGCCGGCAGATCTCATACGCGCTCTGCGTGTTCTCGATGGCCGTCACCAGCAGCCCGTCCACGCGGTACTCCAGCGCCCGCGTCACGGTGTCCAGCCCGCTCTCGTGCTCCGTCTGCCGGATGACCATGGCGCAATAGCCGTATTTCCGGCACGCCACCACCAGCAGATTCACCATTTCGTTATAAAACGGGCTCTCGTTGCGCATCACGATCACGCCCACAATGTTCGTCCGGCTCGAGACCAGACTGCGCGCAATGGCGTTGGGCCGATAGCCCAGCTGCCGCGCCGCCTCCAGAACGCGCTTTTTCGTCGCGTCCGAAAGCCGTGCGCTGTCGCTGAACGCGCGGGAGACTGTCGGCTGTGATACGCCGGCCAGCCGCGCCACATCCGATGATGTGACCGGGCGTTTTTCTTCTGCACCACCGTACCGAGCCTCTGCCATGCTTCTCACCGCCCCTTGTCCATTTCGCTTGTCGTGAATACGTATGCGCATCTGATAGTAGCATTATAACAGGCATTTTGTGAACCTGTCAATCAGCATACCTCCCAAATCGCACCCGCTTTTTTTGTCAATAAGATACGAAAACCTGCCGTCCAGCCACGCCCCGTGCTGCGCCGCCGCCCGCCTTGCCTCCATCCCCCGCCGTCTGAAAAAACAAAAGATCTGCGCAGCACACCACCGTGTGCTGCGCAGACCAGTCTGACAAAAAAGCCTCGCGGCGTTCGCGCCCGCAGGCGCGAAAAAAGTCCGGATCATTTCCGGCGGCAGCGCGTACGCCGCCGAACATACTTTCCGTCCTGCAAGCTGCGCGAGCCTCCAAGCGCACAAGCTATGCGCAGTGCGATTGGCCAAGGCGAACCCATGCAGAACGAAGTTCTGTGGTGGAATTTGCGCGCTATAAGCGCACAAATGATGCGCGCAGCATGGCGCAAGCCTTCTCAAACGCGGACCCAGCACAGCGGTCCGCGTTTGAGAGCGTGTCAAAAAAGTTTTTTTGACACGCTCATCCGCGCAGCACACCACCGTGTGCTGCGCAGACGTATGCAGTGTCCTCGTATTTTCAGCC
>CAKTXB010000040.1 GCA_934630555.1 uncultured Oscillospiraceae bacterium | reverse complement strand
GCCTTCTCAAACGCGGACCCAGCGCAGCGGTCCGCGTTTGAAAGCGTGTCAAAAATACTTTTTTGACACGCTCAGCCGCTGCACGGGAAATACCTGTGCAGCGGCTGTTTTTTATAATTATAATTGTGAAAAGACCTGCCCGATGGGCTGGCGGAGGATCAGATCCGCTGCGCCGTCGTACTGGGTCTCATCGCGGTTGATGAGCACGAGCTTCTGGCCGCGGTAATAGCGGATGAGCCCGGCGGCAGGGTAGACCGTGAGGGATGTGCCGCCGACGATGAGCACCTCGGCCTGCGCGATGGCGCGGACGGCATTTTCAATACATGCCTCATCCAGCCCTTCTTCATACAGCACGACGTCGGGCTTGATGAGCCCGCCGCACGTGCAGCGCGGCACATCCGGGCAGTCGCGGATGAATTCCGGCGGATAGGGCTTGTGACACTTTGTGCAATAGTTGCGCCAGATCGAGCCGTGCAGCTCCAGAACATTTTTGCTGCCCGCCTTCTGGTGCAGTCCGTCGATGTTCTGCGTGATCACGGCGCGGAGCTTGCCGGCACGTTCCAACTCTGCCAGCTTTTTGTGCGCAGCGTTTGGCTGCGCCTCCAGCGGAAGCATTTTCTGGCGGTAGAAGCGATAGAAGTACTCTGTGTGCTGATAGAAAAACGTGTGGCTCAGGATGGTTTCCGGCGGGTAGTCAAACTGCTGATGATACAGCCCGTCCGTGCTGCGAAAGTCCGGAATGCCGGACTCGGTGGAAACGCCCGCGCCGCCGAAAAAGACGATATTGTTACTTGCTTCGATCCAGGTTTTTAGGGTCTCGATTTTTGAATCCATCGTCCTCTTCCTCCAATTCGGCACTAAATTTGCGCTCGGCACGCGTTTTGTAGGGAAAGTGCAGCTTATAAAACATATCGGGCCGCAGGTGCAGCGTGCGCAGGATGGACTGCTTTTTGCGCCAGCGCGCAATGGCGGCGTGATTGCCGGAGAGCAGCACCGGCGGCACGTCCAGCCCGTGCCATGTGTCGGGGCGGGAGTACTGCGGATATTCCAGCAGACCATCCCAGTGGCTCTCATCGGTAAAGCAGACCTCGCCGCCCAGAACGCCGGGCACAAGGCGGCACACGGCGTCGGCCACGCACATGGCGGGCAGCTCGCCGCCGGTGAGTACAAAATCGCCGACGGAGATCTCTTCGTCCACACATTCGTCAATGAAGCGCTGGTCGATGCCCTCATAGTGGCCGCAGACGAGGATGATGTTGTCATATTGTAGCAGCTGCCGCGCTTTTTCCTGCGTGAATACGCTGCCGCAGGGGGAGAGATAGACGGTGTGTACCGGGGCGCCGACATCGTCGCAGATGGCGGACCAACAGCGGTAGAGCGGGTCAGCCTGCATGATGGCGCCTCGGCCGCCGCCGTAGGGGTAGTCGTCCACCTGGTTTTGCTTGTTGGATGTGTAGGCGCGGATCTGGTGGGTACGAATGTCGATCAGGCCCTTTTTTTGCCCGCGGCCCAGGATGCTCTCCTGCATCATGGCGTCTACGGCGGCGGGAAACAGGGTCATGATGTCAAACCGCATCATCGCTGGCCATGCCCTCAATGAGCTTGACGCGGACAAAGCCCTCGTCCACGTTGCGCTCCAGAATGAATTCCGGTACGGCGGGGATGAGGTATTCCCGCCGTTTGTCAGCGGACTGCACCACGTACACGTCATTACCGGGGCGGGAGAGAATGTCTGTGACTGTACCGATCGTTTCACCATCCGCCAGTACGGGCAGACCGATGAGCTCGGCAATGAACACCGCGCCGTCGGGCAGGTTGGCGTCGGCGCGCCGAATGCAGAGCACCTGCTCGCGCAGACGCGCGGCGAGCTCCAGGTCGTCGATCCCGGCAAATTTCATCAGTACACACGTTTTCTGTACGCGCGCAGACTGGACATGCAGGGGCTTGCCGGCAAGGTAGACCGTGTCAAAGTCTAAGAGAAATTCCGGGCCGTCGGCCCAGGGCATGACCTTGACCTCGCCCCGCACGCCGTGGGTGGATACGATTTGCCCGACCTCTAAAAATTCCTGCTTCATGCCGCGTCCTCCTGCAAGATGGGATCAATTCACTCGTAGTATACCGCATTTTTGTGCGCGCGGCAAGCCGGCATCTTAAAATGCGATGACGCCCAGATGCTCCAGCAAGATCTTCAGGCCAATGAGAATGAGAATGCAGCCGCCCGCCAGCTCTGCGCGGCGCTTATAGCGCAGGCCGAACACATTGCCGACCTTGAGGCCTGCGATGGAAAACACAAATGTGGTCAGGCCGATGCACGCGACGGATATGCCAAGGCTCACGCCCGGCAGCAGCGCAAACGTGATGCCGACGGCCAGCGCGTCAATGCTGGTGGCCACGGCAAGCAGCAGCATAGCTTTGAAGCTGAACGAGCTGGTTTCGTCTGCCGTATCCTCCGGGCCAAGGGCTTCTTTGATCATGTTGCCGCCGATGACGGCCAGCAGGATAAATGCGATCCAGTGGTCACAGCGGGCGATGTACTGCTCAAACGTGGAGCCCAGAAGATAGCCGAGCGTGGGCATGAGCGCCTGAAAACCGCCGAACCAGAGGCCGACAGCGAGATAGTGTTTCAGCTTCAGCTGGCGTGTGGAAAGGCCTTTGCAGATGGACACGGCGAACGCGTCCATAGACAGCCCCACGCCGATGAGAAACAGTTCCAAAAACCCCATAAAAACCCCTCCAACGACAAAAAATCAGGTACGCGCTGTACCTGAATCTGCTCATGGATCGTTCGAGCCGCTGCTATCATACCAGACTGCGGCGGGCTTGTCAACGCTGCGCAAAGCGCCAGCCCGGCTTTTGGCCGGGCTGGCGCTTGCTGCTTAAAGAAACGGCTCTTTACCGCTGCGGTGGACGCAGACCTCGTCGATGACGGCGTTTGTGCGGTGCGTGAGCAGAAATACCGCGATGTCGGCAATATCCTCCGGCTGGATCATATCCTCGCCTGTAAGATCGGGGCGGGAGATCTTCACCATGTCGGTGAACACGCCGCCGGGGCTGATGAGGTGGACACGGATGCCGTCCTTGTATGTTTCGGCGGCCAGTGCCTTGGAGAAGCCGGCCAGCGCGTGCTTGGAGGCGGAATAAGCGCTTTGCAGCGCGTAGCCCTTGTGCGCGTTGACGGAGGCAATATTCAAGATCGTACCGGCTGCAGACTTGCGCAGCTGCGGCAGCGCCAGCTGGCACAGCGCGAACGGCACGCGCGCGTTGAGGCGCATGATCTGGTCATACTGCGCAAGCGTCGTCTGCGCAAACGGGCACGAGAGGGCCATGCCGGCATTGTTGATGAGTATATCCAGTTGGCCGAAGCGGCGGAGCGTCTGCTCCACACAGGCTTGCAGATAGCTGTCATCTGTTAGATCGCCGGGCAGCAGGAGCGCGTTTTCCGTGCTGGTGTTCAGCGCGGCGAGCGTAGCGCGGAGCTTTTCCGCACTGCGGCCCAACAGTGCCAGCCGCACGCCGAGCGGGGCAAGCGCGCGGGCAATGGCTGAGCCGATGCCGCCGCTCGCGCCGGTGATGAGCGCGACTTTGCCGCACAGTGACTGCGCGCTCATTTCAAAAACGCCTGCACGGGCGCAAGATCCAGCTGGTCGCAGGTTTTCAGGAACGTGTACAGCTCCTGTGCGATCTGCCGCACGCCGCCGGCCGTGTCAGACTCGATGTTCAGCGGCATGAGCGGGTCGTGCAGCGACAGGCGCAGCAGGAACCAGCCGTCGCCATGCGCCTTGTCCAGACTTACACGGATACCCTCGTAGTTGTCAGGCGCAACGGTCCAGCCGGGCTGCGCGGCGGCATACTGCGTCAGGCTGTCAATGACAGACTGCCCATAGGTCTTGAAATCATCCGTCAGAATGTTCATGCGGAATTCGTGGCTTTCAGCGGGCTCGGCCAGATCGGCGATGAGCGATTCGAGCGTGTAGCCCTCTTTCTTGCCGCGTGCCAGCTCAATGAGCAGCCGGGTGACGAGATAGGCGCCGTCGTCAAGGAAATAGTTTTCCTTCAACGCGCCGTGGCCGGAGGTCTCCATGGCCAGCTGGCTGTCATGCCCCGCGGCGTTCAGGCGGAGCGATTCGTTGATGACGTTGCGGTAGCCGCGCTTGAAGCGGTGATGCACGCCGCCGTGTTTCTGAATGAACGCGGCAAGGCCTGTGGAGGTGATGGAGTCGGTCACGATGGTCGTGCCCGGGTGCTCGCGCAGCAAAATGGCCGAAAGCATGGCGATGATGCGGTTGCGGTTGAGCTCCGACCCGTCGGAGAGCACCGCGCCTGCGCGGTCCACGTCGGTGTCAAAGATGATGCCAAGGTCGGCGTGCGCTTCGCGCACGGCGTCCATGATGGACTGCATGGCCTGCTCATTTTCAGGGTTCGGGATATGATTGGGGAAATGACCGTCCGGATCAAGATAGCGGCTGCCGTCAGTGTTCGCACCAAGGGGCTTCAGGACCTTGTCCACATAGAAGCCGCCCGCGCCGTTGCCGGCGTCCACCACGATGCGGAAGCCCTTCAGCGGCGTTTCACTGCCGGTGGCCGCGCGCACCTTGGCGCACAGTCCGGCGGCATAGGTGTCCATAAACGTGCCGGTCGTGACACTGCCGGGCGCGTCGCCAGTGTGTTCGCTGGAGCCGGCCAGCTTCAAAATGGTGGCGATGTCCTGCTTTTCAAGGCCGCCGAGCCGGGTAAAGAACTTGAAACCATTGCGGTTAAAAGGCAGGTGGCTGGCTGTGATCATGACGGACGCGTCAAATTCATAGCCCGGTGTGACGGTGGACATGAACATGGCCGGGGTAGAGGCCATGCCAAGGTCGGTGACAGCCAGCCCTTCGGCAGCCATGGCCTCACAGAGCCACGCAGACAGCTGCGCGCCGGACAGGCGCGAATCGCGGCCCACAGCGACACGGCAGGCATCGGGATTTTGCACCTTGAGCCACAGGGCAAAGCCCCGGCCAATGTCACGGCTGGCCTGCTCGGTGAGATTCACGTGCTGGCCTTCGATCCCTTCCAGCGCAACACCGCGGATGTCGCTGCCATTTTGCAGTTTGGAATAGTCCATGTTGTGACCCTCCTGATTTGCTTGAATTTTTTCTCCATCATACCACGCAAAACCAAGAAAGGCAACACAAAAACAAAAACTGATGCAGCTTATTCAGAATAAAGACCCGCCCCGGCTGGCAGCCGGGGCGGGCTTGCGAAAAATGAGAGAGATCATTCAGGCAGATAGCCAAGATCACGCAGGCAGGCAACGGTGTTGACCGCGTCGGCAGTAAGGGAATAGTAGAAATAACTGTTCGCTCCCTTGCTGTCTACAAAGACAAAAGTGATCGTGCTTTCTTCCAGCTGCAGAGCGGCGGGATCCTCTGTATCCGCTTCAAAGGAATTGGCAGCCTGGGAGAAGCCGGTTTGGTCAAGCGCACTCTGCGCACCGAACGCGGTCGCTGCAAGGTCGGGCAGAATGCCGTCAGTATACAGGCGGTACGCCTCCCGCGTGCTGAGCATGGTGCTGGTGTAGCCCCAGTCCTCATAGGGCGTTTCAGCATACGGACCAGAAAATTCGCAGCTGGAGATGTTTGCCTCCGCCACAGGATAGTCCGGTGTGGTGAGCGAGAGGATCACAGGCGGGGCAGTCAGCAGATCGGTGACGTCAGAAACGATGGAGCCGTCTGCGTAAACGCTGCTGTCGTCATAGGGGAAGGGAACACGATAGGTCCGCCGGAGCGACTTGCCGTTTTTCAGGTTATAGCAGATGTCCAGGCTGCGCGACCAGCCAAGATCCTCGTATGCGCTGGCAAGCGTGCGGCGCTCGTCCAAAAAACGCTGGTGCAAGGCGATGGTTTCGGCAATAACGTCCGCATCTGTGATGGGGCTGCCAGCTTCAAGCGATACGGACGCAACGTTCTCCTGCTTGGGAATACGACTGACATAGCCGCCGAAGTCCAGCCGCAGAGAACCGAGGAACAGTACAATGACTGCGCAGCTCACGGCAAGCCCGCGCCAGCTGTTTTTCAGCACCCGAAGCGTCTTTTGCAGCAGCATCTGCGCTACCACATAGCCGAATACGGTGCCGAACAGCGTTGCAAACAGCGTGAGGGCAAAGTTTGACTGCACATTGTTGTTGGTGGCGATGGATACGATCAGCAGACCAAGCCCCAGCGCACAGCCGAGCGTGAATACATACAGGAACACGGGCCGCAGCCAGCGCACGGCAATGGCGTCGCCGCTGCGCTCCATCTCGCGCTTGCGGTAGAACAGCAGCGCTACGACGGCAAACACCAGGCCGACAACGGCAATGGCAGCGTAGTAGGACCAGTTATCCAGAGTGACACCGAGAATGGTGCTGAGATCAGATGCGTAAATGCAGGATGCACCGCCAGTGTTAAGCAGGTAGAAGACCGGGGCAAATATACCGGTCGCTATGCCGTAGATCTCCGGCACACCATAGACAAACGCCTGCAGCAGCGTGCGCAGGATGATCTCCATGGCCGGGATGGCAAAGTTGAGGATGATATATACCAGCGGCATGAGAATGGCGTTGCCGACGACCATGCAGCACAGCACGGCAAAGCTGTAGAAAAACAGGAACGTGAGGATGTTTTCCACCAGCATCATGGCGCACACGTTCAGCATGGGTACGCCAAGCGCGATCGTGACCAGCCACGTGATGAGCGTGATGAGCAGCATGGGCACAAGGTAGAACAGAAGCCCCGCAATGTAGTACGTGCAGAACATCGTCTCACGCCGGATGGGGAGCGCGGCGTGGAAATTTGTGTTCTTGCCGGAGAAAAGATAGAAGAATACCATCCACGCGCAGGCAAGGCCATAGGAGAACGAGCTGAGCGTACCGCCGACGTGGCCTATGGTGAGGATCTGGTGCGATACATCGCGGTTGACGCCGGCAAGGTCGTTGGACCGTGCGTAGTCAAACAGCGGCAGCGGCACGGCGAGCAGCCAGATGAGCGTGAACAGAATGACCAGCGGCACTACACGGCACACAGTTCGGCGCAGCAGCGCCGGCTCAAAGCACGATGTTTTTGACGTCATAATCAGCACCTCCCAGTTCGTAGATGAAAATTTCTTCCAGCGACAGCGGAAGCAGGTCGCACAGCAGCGGCTGCGTTTGCGCCAGCAGCGCCGAGATCTCCTGCCGGTCGCCGCGGACGATGAGCGTTTGGATGCGGCCCGTGGTCTGCGCGTGCAGCACATTGAGCTGCGCGGGCAGCGGCTGATCGGTGACCAGCTGCACCTTGACGATGTTCTCCTGCAAAGCGTCAAGCGAGCGCTCCAGCAGCATTTTGCCGTGGTGCATGATGCCCACATGGTCGCACACATCCTCCAGCTCGCGCAGGTTGTGCGAGGACACGAGCACGGTCATGCCGCGCGCGGCCACGTCCTCCATGAGCAGGCTCCACACCTGCCGCCGCATGACGGGGTCAAGGCCGTCCACGGGCTCGTCGAGAATGAGATAGTCCGGGCGGCAGCACACGGCCAGCCAGAACGCGGCCTGCTTTTGCATACCCTTGGAAAACCGGCGGATGGGGCGCTTTTCGTCCAGCTCAAACACGTCCTTGAGCTGCGCGTAGCGTTCCATATCAAAGTGCGGGTAGATGCTTTTATACAGGCGCATGAGGTCGCGCACGCCCTCGCTGCCCTGGCAGTAAAGCTCATCCGGGATCCATGCCAGCCGCCGCTTCACGGCCAGATTTTCATATACCGGCAGGCCGCCGATGGTAACGCTGCCGGACGTGGGGCGGTAAACACCGGTCAGATGGCGGATGAGCGTGGTCTTGCCTGCGCCGTTCGGGCCGACAAGGCCGTAAACCGAGCCGTGCGGCACGTGCAGCGCCAGATCGTCCAGCGCACAAAAGCCATCAAAGCACTTGGTAAGATTTTGAACGTCGATCATACTCTTTCACTCCTTTTCTCCTGAGTCCATTCCTCCAGCAGCGCGTGCATGGCATTTGGCTGCATCCCGGCTGCGGCCAGACGGTCGGCCGCTTTGCGGAACGCGGCAATGGCCGTTTGCAGGGCCGCGGCGTCAGCCTGCGGCTGCTCGGCTGCAAATGAGCCCTTGCCGGCGATGGACAATAGAACACCCTCGGCCTCCAGCTCACGATAGGCCCGCTGGATGGTGTTGGGGTTGATGGCCAGCTCTGCGGCCAGCTCCCGAACGCTCGGCAGTTTGCTGCCGGGCGCAAGTGCGCCGGTCAGGATCAGCTTCCGAAGCCCGTCCTTGACCTGGGTATAGATGGGTCGGGCATCACGGTAATTGATGGAGATCATACGGCGCGGCCTCCTTTCAAACTGTACTAACTGTATTATATGTGGCAGTACAGTTAGTATAGCGAGACGGTATCGTTTTGTCAAGCCCTGCGCTGTATTTTGCAGGGCGAACACCCAAATGCTGCGAAAAAATTTGAAATTTGGAGAAAAAAGTTGTGAAAATACGTTTACATAATGTTTACAAAACGCAATTTTTAGCGTGAAAATGGTGCGAAAACATGAAATAGCAGAACATTTTAAGCGGATAATGGAGCGCAAATGGCGAAATTAGACGTGTTTTTGGGCGATAATCCGGAAGAATGGCAAAAAAGGTGGAAATCGCGAAAAAGTTGATGTATAATAGCACCATCTGAAAGAGGCAGGAGTACGCTCATGAAAAACGGCGAAAAAAAGCGGCGCAGCGCCGCTTCCCGTCGCGCGGAAGAAAGAAAGCGTGCAGAACGCATGAAGTTTCTGCGGCAGAATACGTGGCTGATCTTGTTGGCCGTTCTGATGCTCATTGCATTGGTGCTGTTCATCTGCGTGCTGGCGGGCAGCAGCCCGGATGTGGCGCAGCAGCCGCAGCAGCCGGCAAAAAACCGTTATGTAACGGCCTATCTCTGCGCCGATACGCCGGAGGTTCCCTATTATGACGCGGAAATGAGCCGGCTTGGTACGGTCGCGCGCGGCACAAGCGTGACGTATGAGCCGGGCGATACCGTGGAGCAGGACGGCGTGACGTATTACGCGGCGTATCTGGACGGCCTGCGGCACGGCTATGTTTCGGAGCAGCACCTGACGGACGACGAAGAAAACATTGTGACTGAACAGACAATCTATGTGCGCACGCCGCAGAATCTGCGCCTGACAGCCGACGGCACGCAGCTGGGCGCACTGGTGGAGCAGGGAACAGAACTGAAAGTCACAGGCTATGACAGCCTGCAAAACGGCGTGGTACATATGTATGCCGTGACGGTGAACGGTGAGAGCGGCTACATCAGCGGCAGCTATACGGCGGCTACTTTAGAGGAAGCAACGGAAATTTATGACCGCTTCGGCGTTTATGCCACGCACGCTGCGCGCGGCGACCAGTATGGCGGCGGCGACGCGGCAAGCCTGGACTATTACCCGCGTGAGAAGGGCGATTTTGCGGACAACGTCATGCCAGACCCGTGTTATGCGCTTTATATGACGTGCGACGCGAAGGTGTTGGCACAGGCAGACGAGTTCATCGCTTATGCCGATTCCACGAACATCAACGCTTTCGTGGTAAACATCATCGACGGAACGTCGGTGGGCTACCCCTGTGATACTTATGATAAATACTCGCCCACGGCAGGGAAATTTGCGAACAACACGCTGGAGGAGTACCGCACGGCCATCCAGAAGATCAAGGATGCGGGGTATTACGTCATTGGGCGCATCACGGTGTTCAACGACTCGTTTTTTGTAACGGATCACCCCGAATATGCCATCAGCGACCGCAACGGCGAGCCGCTTTATGTGGCAGGCAGCTACTGGCCGAGTGCGTATTGCCGCTATGTGTGGGAATACAAGGTGGATCTGGCGCGCGAGGCCGTGGAGGAGCTGGGCTTCAACGAGATCCAGTTCGACTATGTCCGCTTCCCGGACGGCACGTATCGCTATGAGGAAAGCGGCAACATCGACTTCCACAACACCTACGGCGAAACAAAGGCGCAGGCCATTCAGCGGTTTTTGATGTACGCCTGTGATGAGCTGCACGACTTGGGCGTTTACGTGGGCGCGGATGTGTTTGGCGAAACGAGCGGCACGTATGTCACGTCCTACGGCCAGTATTGGGCAGCCATCAGCAATGTGGTGGACGTGATCAGCGGAATGCCGTACCCGGACCACTTTGCGCAAAACGGGAGTTACCGGCCGTGGGAGCATCCGTATGAAACAGTGCTGGACTGGGCCGAATCGGCGGCCAAGCGCCAGCTGGAAACGCCCACGCCCGCCGTGGCGCGGACATGGATCCAGGCGTATGACGCCATCCTATATCCGTACAACACCTATGGCGCGGACGAGCTGGCAGATGAGATCCGCGCGCTGCGCGAGGGCGGCCTCACAGGCGGCTTCATGGCTTGGCACGCGGCGTGCAACCTCGACAAACTGAAAACCTATCAGCCAGCGTTTGATGCGCTGGAGTGAGCAGCAGAAACTGCCCCCACAGGCTTATGCCTGTGGGGGCAGTGAGCGTGTCAAAAAAGCATTTTTGACACGCTTTCAAACGCGGACCGCTGCGCTGGGTCCGCGTTTGAGAAGGCTTGCGCCATGCCGCGCGCATAATTTGTGCGCTTACAGCGCACAAATTCCACACTTGCATGACGTAAAGTATTTTCGGCGACGTACACGCCGCCGCCGAAAATGATATGGACTTTTTTCGCGCCTGCGGGCGCGAACTCTGCGAGGCTTTTTTGACAGACTGACTGCCCCCACAGGCTTATGCCTGTGGGGGCAGTTTGTTTATGCGGCGGTGCTTGCCGAGGCGGCCGGGCGGGTGAAGCGGTCGTTGCTGCTGTCGCCGGTGACGGCCTGCGCAGTTTCGGCGGCTCCGGTATCACTTTGGAGCGTGTAGCTGGCATCAGCTGTCAGGTCGGCGGAGGAGAAGAAGAGAAAACGGGCGTCATATACGGCCTCGCCGGTGTAGACGACGCTGCCGGCTGCGTCGGTGATGGTGAAGCTGTCGCCCGCGGCGAGTATGGCGTCGCCCGTGCCGGGGAAGCTGCCAAGGTCGGGGGCGCTGCCGTCGAAGCTGGGCATTTTCCCGGAGAAGTCCGGCATATTATCCGGTTTTTCAGGACGGGTCTGGCTGGTATCCGTGCCATCCGGCGGCGTGGGCGGTGTCTGGCCGTCTGCGGCAGGCTGATCGGCCTCAGAGCTGTCTGGGCGCTGCGGCGGGACCTGCGTGCCGTCGGCGTTATCCGGCAGCTCCGGCGGCGTTTGGCCATCTGCACCCGGGCCGCCCATGCCGCCGGTCGTCATGCCGCCGGACGAGCCGAACTGTACGCAGGGCTGCGTGGCGGAGAGCGTTATACCCATACCGGCACTGCCGCCGGCTGCCAGCACCGTGCCGCCAGTGATGGTGATGGTACCGTCGGCATCGAGCGGCTGGTTATCGGCGCTGTTTGCAGTCCAGACAACGACGGTGCCGCCGGTGATGGTGAGGTCGCCGTTGGAGTCAATGCCGTCGCCGCCGCTTGTCTGCAGGATAAGCGTGCCGCCGGTGATGGTGCAGGTGAAGTCATAATTGCGCAGGTCGCCGTTGGCGACGTTCAGGCAGTCATCAGATGCCTGCATATGGATGCTGCCGGAGGCTACGGTCAGCTCGGCACCCTCCAGACCTTCGCAGCACTGAGAAATGTTGATGGTGGGGCCGTCGGTGTTTTCCGCGCCCACAAGCAGCACATAGTCGCTGTGCACTGCGTCGTCGCCTGCGGTGATGTTCAGTGTGCCGCTTTCAAGGTTGAGCGTCTGTTCGGCGTTGATGGCGTCGTTTACAAGTGCGGTGATGTTCAGTGTCAGTTCCCGGATGGTGAGGCTGGCGGTGCCGTCCTCGGCGGTAGTGGCGCCGGACTTGATGCCGTTTTTGCCGTTGGCCGCGATGTTCAGTGTACCGCCGCCGCACAGCGTGACCTGCGAACCGTCCTTGCACTTGAGCACGGCGTTTTCGGCATTCGTGTTGTCAGGATAAGTGTCGCCATTGTTTTCTGCCGCGTCGGTGAGCGTCGTTTGCGTACCGTCCTCGACGAGAATGGTGACCTCGGATGATTTGGCACAGGTGATGGGCGCAGTGTCGGTACTGGTGAGCGTGAGGTCGCGCAGGACGAGCGTCACGCCTGTTGTGCCCTTTTTCACGCGCACCGAGCCGTTCTGGCAGCTGCCGGTGAGGATATAGGTGCCGCTTTTTTCAAGGGTGAGCGCCGTGCCGTCGATGCTGTACCCGGCGGCCTCGCGACTGGCGGTGATGCCGCTGTCGGTGAAGGTCAGAACAACGGCGTCCGCTGTATCGC
>CAKTXB010000039.1 GCA_934630555.1 uncultured Oscillospiraceae bacterium | reverse complement strand
GCAGAGTGCTTAAAGTTGATAGACAGTCATTTTCAGAATGATACAAAATGCCATGAGATGTTCTTACTGACTGTTGGATGATGGAGGATGTGCGAAAATCCTTTTTGTTGTGAAAAGTTCTCAGAACAGGGATGTTTTATATTTCCATTTTGAGGTGTCAGGGGCAAAGGTTTGCACAAAACAGACCTTTGTTCCTGAGCGATTTTGTGCTATAATAAAAACACGGAAAAACCACGAAAGCATTGAAAACACTGGATTTTTCATTGGTGCTGTGGCCAAGTGGTAAGGCAAAGGTCTGCAAAACCTTCATTCCCCAGTTCAAATCTGGGCAGCACCTCCAAAAAGAAGGACACGCAACCGCGTGTCCTTCTTTTTGGAGGTGCGCAGTCTGCTCTGCAGACTGCGTCGCCTGCGGGCGGGAATTGAACGTGCAAGGAACCCCTGATGGGTTCCTTGCACACATTCTTCCTTTCCGAAAACACGAATCCCTGCGTTCATCTATAGTGTAGTGAAAACACACTCAGAAATGACCTTTGGATGTCAGGTGACCGCGCAAGCGCGTCCGCCTCGACAGCAAAGGTCTTTCTTCGTTCAAAATCGTGACCGCTTCGCTGGGTCACGATTTTGTTTTTTAATTTGGCAGCTGATCTATAGTGCGCACATGACACGTGATTGAGAAATTCAAGCGTTTTGCTTGGATTTCTTTTTTTATTTCCATAAAAGTCCTGAAAATCAGGTTTTGCGTTCTCGATTTTTCTGACTCCCCGGCGCTGCTCCCAGGGCAAAAAACGACACAGAGCATCAGAGGAGCTGAGAATAAGAAAAGGCAGGGGAGAATATCCTCTGCCTTCTCATTCTGCCTGTGCTGATATTGCTGACGGCACCTGCCTTTGATCGTCCAACGGACATTACGGACATGTTTGGAAAAGTGATCTGTACAAATTCCGTTTGCTGCGTTACAAGTTGTCAGATGGGCATCGAGCGCAAGTACCACGTTGAACGAGCGAAACATCAAAGACTTTTTGAAACGGCCAAGGAATTTCGTTTTGAATCAGCTTTAGAAGGGCGGATGCTGTACAACGACCGAGTTCTTCTTTGGGATGACATAGAGTGGTAAGCGGCGGGTCGGTCGTTTCGGCCAAGAAAGAATCATCAAAACCGATGACAGATACCTCTGATGGAACACTATAATTTGCGTTATGCAGAATGCGGATACTGCGCTGGGCCAGTGCGTCGTTGAAGCAAAAGATGCCGGTTATACGCTCTGCATGAACGATTTTGGGAAGCCTTGCGTCAAGATCATCCTCTGAATCGATCAAGATCGGCGGCTGCATACCGAACATGGATGCGGCATCGCAAAAGCCTGCGTATCGCTGCACTGCATCGTAGAAATTACGAGGACTTACCATGGCACAGCGCTTGTGCCCATAGGCCGCCAGATGCTCAGCTGCCCGCGCGCCCCCTCCACACTCATTGATGACGCAGAAAGATGCATCAGCGCCATCAAGCAGACTATCGATCAGGATCAGAGGGATATTGCGCCGACGGAATGCTGCAATGCATCCAAGCAACCGCTGCCGGAGTTCGGGGCGTATATTGACTGGTGTCATTTGCAGAATAACGCCGCTCGTGTCTCTTTGTAAACTGGCCTCCAGCTGCTCGCAGATGCTCTGCGCGTCACGGTTCGTATTACTGATAAGAAAGTTGCAATTACTTTTCTTCAGAACACTTGAAATCGCACGGACGTAGTAGGGAATGAAATACTCGTTCTCCATGTCCAGCAGCACTTCGATGTTGAATGGCTCGTTCATGTGAGAATTACGGCAAAATGTGCCCTTCCCCTGGATCTTTGTCAGGTATCCGGCGGAAACTAATTGTTTCAGGGCTGCACGTACAGTTGGGCGACCGATCTGATAATGTTCCATCATTTCTGATTCGCTTGGCAGCTGATCGCCGGGGCGAAGCTGACCGGAATGGATCTGGCGCTGCAACTCGCTGGCAAGCTGCATGTACAGTGGGATCGTAGAGGCCTTATCTAACATATGTTCTCTCCTTAATGAAACATGAATAGTATATGATGCAGAATATGTTAAGAACATATTCTGCTTTTTCGTTGACTCTAACCGAAACATAAGCGGAGTTTTCGGAAAGTGCTACAAAATATAAGTGTAAACACACGCGATTATTGACAAATACGCGATGGCTTGCCATAATGGAATCAGGAAGTTAATAGAATATGTTTGCTAACTTATTCTATCACATGGAAATGGAAATAGCAAGTACGGATTTCAGTTGGTTGGATATGGATGCAGATGCATCTTGTTCAAAATAAAAAAGAAGGAATGACGCAAATGAAAAAAATGATCGCACTATTGCTTGCACTTATGATGCTGTTTAGTCTGGCAGCCTGTGCAAAACCTGCAGACACCGATCAACCGCAGAATTCAACACCGACCAATGTCGAATCAACGGACGAACAGGCAATGGAATCGAAAACTCTGACATTTTGGGTCTCCGAATCATTGAGCAATGAAGCTGATATGCAATCGCCGGAGGAAGACTGGCTGATCAGCAAGCTCTGCCGCAGATTTGAAGACGAACACCCCGGCGTGAAGATCAACATGGTCTCGTATCCGAGTGGCGAAGAGATCCACCAGCTGTTCAAGGCTGCCGCCATGACGGATGATTGCCCCGACGTGCTCTGCGTCTGGGCTGGCAACCAGCTGTTCCAGCTGGAAGAGCTGCTCGTCGATCTGACGGATCTGATCCCGGCAGCCGACAAAGAAAAGATCGTTGCATGGGATACCGTTACGCTCAACATGGAAGCGGGCAACAAGATCCTGGCCTATCCGAACAGCGGCAACGAGATCTGCGGCATTTTCTATAACCGCCAGATCCTTGCAGCGTGCGGTCTGGACTATGATACCAACCCGCCCGCCAATCTTGACGCGTTCAAGGCGGATCTTCAGACGATCAAGGATGCCGGCTATACGCCGATCTACGCAACGGACGGCGGCTGGGGCCACAGCTTCCTGACGGCATTCGCGGCATGGTGGCCGCAGATCTCCGGCAGCGCGCGCGTCGGCTCCGACGGCCGCGCAGAAACAAAATTCTCTGACGACACCGGATTCCTGCAGGCGATGCAGATCCCGGCGGATCTGTATGCGCAGGGCTATATCAACGCGGACTACGCCAGCGCGGCAGACGATCTTGCGCAGTTCCTGACGGGGAATGCCGCGTTCCTTGCCACGGGCAACTGGAATGCTGCGACCTGCACGGATGCGCTGGGCGCGGAAAACGTCGGATTCCTTGCACCGCCGTCTCCTGAGAATGCGCAGAGCAAAAACGCCGCTATCGGCGGCGTTGGTCAGGGCATCGCTGTTTCCAAGACCTGCGAGGATCCGGAGCTGGCCGTTGAATTCCTGTCCTTCCTCAATAACCGTGAAAACCACCTTGAGATCGTAAAGCATATGTCCAAGCTCCCTTACAGAAGCGACATCACCGCCGCTGACTACGGCATTGCGTCGGGCTCTGTCGAAGAGCAGATGTTCAATGCGGCGTCGAACTATGTATTCTGGGTCGACAATACGCTGCATCCCGACGTCAGCACAGAGCTGGTGCGCCTGTCCCCGCAGGTCATCACCGGCCAGATGAGCGTAGAGGATATGGCCGCTGCACTCGATGCGAAGGCAGTGGAAGTGAACTGAGAATAACCCGCAGCGTTGTCTGGTGTGCGGCCCGTCCGGGCCGCACACCAGAATGGTGAGGAGACTGCTCTATGAAAAACCGGCAATCCAAAATAAGCAGGCGGCAGGCACGGCAGGCATGGCTTTCGATCCTGCCGGCCTTGCTGCTGATCCTGGTCATGTGCGCCTACCCGATCGTGCAGACTGTGATCAAGAGCTTTACTGACTGGAACGGCATCGGCGCAGCCGTTTCCGTCGGCTTCAAAAACTATATCAATATCCTGTCCTCCGGACAGTTCTGGAGTCTTTTGCGCAACAATCTGATCTTTCTGCTGTTTATTCCGTTTCAGATCCTGATCGGCGTTATCGTCGCGGTCCTGATCTATGACGGGATCCCCGGCGGAAAGATCTTCCGTGTGATCTACTATATCCCGCAGGTCATTTCAGCCGTGATCGTCGGCTATCTGTTCAAGGTGCTGTTCAGCTATGACGGCGCAGTGAACTCGGTTTTAAAGGCGCTTCACCTGATCCGGGAAGCGATCCCCTGGCTTGAGCGCAGCGGCACAGCGCGCACGGCCGTTATCATCTGTCTGGTCTGGGTCAACATCGGTTGGCAGTGCCTGCTGGCCCTCGGCGGCCTCAGCTCCATTTCGCCCTCTGTTTATGAAGCGGCAAGGCTGGACGGCGCAGGCTACTGGACACAGCTTTTCCGCATTACGTTCCCGCTGCTTGGACGGACGATGGAATACTCCTGCATCACCTCCGTCATGTGGACCTTTACAGGCATTTTCCCGTATATCTATTCCATGACCGGCGGCGGGCCCGGCTATGATACCACGACGCTGGACTATATGGTATACCTGAAATCATTTTCCGCGAACTCGCAGTATGGCTATGCGTCGGCGCTGTCTGTGCTGCTCATTATCGTCATTATGATCCTGACGGTGGTGCAGCTTCGGATCTCCGACCGTCAGAACAGATGGGAGGGCTGAGCATGAAAAAAACATGGAGACAGAAGCTCTCGGTCTGCCTGCTGGTGCTGATCCTTGTGTCGCTGGCGGTCATCTTTATTTATCCGCTCGTCTTTCTGCTTATAAACTCCCTCAAGGACAAGATCTCCTACTATGCAGATCCGCTGGCCCTGCCGCAGACGCCGAGCATTCAGAATTATCTGCTGCTGTTCCGGAAGTTCGGTATTCTGAAATATATCAAAAATACGCTGATCATCAGCGTTTTCAGCATCCTTCTGACGCTTGTCTGCTCAGTGCTGGCAAGCTACGCGTTTGCAAAGCTCCGCTTCCGTGGAAAAACACCGGCGTATCTGCTCATCATCGCGACGATGTTCTTTCCGGCACAGGTGACGATGATCCCGCTTTATGTGATGTTTTCAAAGCTGCATCTCGTCAACACCTATCTCGGCGTGATCCTTGTGACAGCGGCGGCCATGACGCCCAGCACCATCCTGCTGCTGCGCAGCAATTTCGTATCGATCAGCGACGAGCTGTTCGAGGCGGCACGGATCGATGGTGCGGGATACTTCAGCGTGATCTGGAACGTGCTGGTCCCGATGGGGATGCCCGCGATCTCGATCTCATCGATCTTTAATTTCCTTGTCGTATGCAACGATCTGTTCCGTCCAATGATCCTGCTGCCGAATCAGGAAAAGCGGACGCTGACGGTCGCGTTGGCCTCGCTGCTCAATCAGAGAATGGGCGATCCGACCTATATGTTTGCAGGCATGTTTATCAGCGCAATGATCCCGCTGACGATCTATATTATTTTCAGTAAGTTCCTTGTAAAAGGGCTTACGGTCGGCTCGATCAAATAATGGAGGTAAAAAATGACGATTAAAATTGGCGTGCTTGGTGCTGGCAGCGGGATCTTTTCACTGAATCTCATGCGGGATCTGTGTTTGACCAAATCGCTGCATGGCAGTGAAGTCTGCCTGATGGATATTGATGAAAAGCGCTTGGACGCGGCCTATACCCTCTGCACACGGCTGGCGCAGGAGCTTGGCAGTCAACTGCATATCACAAAGACCACCGACCGCATGGACTGCCTGACGGGCGCAGACTATGTGATCAACACGATCCTGATGGGCGGCTATCAGGGGTGGCACGACGGCTGGAAGATCGCGCAGAAGTGGGGCTACCGCCGCGGCGGCTCTCTGCACGTGATGCACGACGAGGCGTTCTGGACGAATTTCTATCAGCTCCGCATGATGGAAAGCGTACACCAGGACATCCTGCGCATCTGCCCGGACGCATGGTATCTGATGGTGTGCAACCCGGTCTTTGCGGGCACGACCTACCTGCAGCGCAAATACCCGCAGGTCAAGATGGCCGGCCTCTGCCACGGCACCGGTCAGATCCGCTACATCGCGGAAAAAATGGGGCTCGATTTTGACAAGGTCTGCTGCGAGATCCCCGGCGTCAACCATTTTGTGTGGCTCAACAAGTTCTATTATGAAGGCAGGGATGCGTTCAAGCTGCTCGACAAGTGGATCAAGGAGCAGAGCGAGGACTATTTCAAGACCTGCCCGGAATGCGATTTCTTTGGGCCGAAGGTCGTGGATCTGTACAAGCGCTACGGCGTCCTGCCGATCGGCGATACGGCCAATCCGGGCGGCGGCGCATGGGGCTATGAATACCATTCCGACCGAGAAGTGGAAAAAACGTGGAAGGAAGACCCTGAAGCCTGGTTTCATACGTACTTTGTCACAAGTGCATCACGCGTAGCAGAAATTGAGCGTGCGGCATATGACAGGAACAAGCCTGTTCGGGAATTGATCGACTGTGAAAGATCGCACGAGCCGATGGTCCCGCTCATTGAAGCACTTGCCTGTGGAAAAGAGCAAAAGATCGTGGTAAACACACTGAATGACCGGAACTACGTGCCCGGTATCCCAAGTGATTTTGCCGTTGAAGTTCCGGCTTGTTGCGGCAGCTACGGGATCCATCCGATTGCGACCGAACGGCTGCCTGCGCCAATCTTGGCCAGAGCCTATCATGACCGGATCGCCCCTGTTGAGTTGGAACTGGCAGCATATGAGGCAAGAAGCCGCGCGCTGCTGGTCGATCTTGTGATGATGGATCCTTTTACACGCGATCGGAAGCAGGCAGAAGGGCTTGTTGAGGAAATACTTGCACTTCCATATCATACAGAAATGAGAGAATGGTATCAATAACGGGAGGATGAAATATGCGAAAGCCAAAGATCGGGCTGCTTGGCTTAATGGCTGGCAGTTACGAACCTATTTTCCCTGGAATCGTTGCACAGCAAGAAGCGTATGCGCGTGAGTTGGCCGCCTCCTTCGCATCCGTTGCAGACGTTGATTTTCCCGGCGCTGCGCTCGACCGGGCGGACATTGAGCAGAAAATGCGCTATTTCAACCAGTCGGACTGCGACGGTGTGCTCATCGTCCTTCTGACATACAGCCAGGGCGTCTGGCTCCTGCGGGCGCTGCAGGACAACCGCCTGCCGCTTGCGCTGGCCGTGGTGCAGCCGGACAGTCGCGTCGGTCTGGATTTCGGCGAACTGGAGCTGACCGTCAACCAGGGCATCCACGGCGCGCAGGACAACGCGAACATGATCGTGCGGAACGGCTTCAAATGCCAGTTTTTTGCCGCGGAACGCCATGATCCCGCCCTTGTGCAGTTCGTAGGCGATTTTGCCCACGCAGCCATGACGTATCAGCAGATGCGGCGTATGAAGTGCGGTGTTTTGAGCCGGATGTGCGGCATGGGCGACATCCTGCTTGATGATATGGCCTTTACAAAAAAGATCGGCGTGGAATTCTGCAATGACACGGCCGGTACGGTCTGGCGCTGGATGCAGACTGTGACAAAGCAGGAGATCGACCGGCAGATCGAAAAGGACAGGGATACGTTCCTTGTCGACCCGAAGCTCAGCTACGAGAGCCATGCTGAGGCTGTGCGGATGTACCTTGGCTTCAAGCGCTGGCTGGACGACAAGGGCTTCAGCTGCTTCACCGCGCAGTTCGACATCTTCGGCGACGACTCCGTTGGGCCGGACCGCCGCTTCCATCAGCTGCCGCTTTACGCGGCATCGCAGCTCATGGCGGACGGCTACGGCTATGGCGCGGAGGGCGATATGTCCTGCGCGGCCATGGTGTCCGCGGCGCATATGCTTTCCGGCGGCGGAGGCAATTTCACGGAAATGTACATGATGGACTTTGAAGCGGATGCGATCTGCTTCTGCCACGCGGGCGAGGGCAACTGGGCCACGAGCTGCGGCACGAACAGGCCCAGACTGATCGACCGGTATCTCGGCGAGGGCGGTCTGGAAAATCCGCCGACGATCCTCTTTACACCGAAGGCCGGACGCGCAACGCTCACCTCGCTTGCGCCCCTGAATGGCGACCGCTTCCGCCTGATCGCTGCGCCCGGCGAGATGCTGCCGAAGAACGATCTTCGCGGCTGCGAAATGCCCTATTTCTTCTGGCGGCCCGACAGCGGCGTGACGAACTGCATCCGCGGCTGGCTGAAAAACGGCGGTACGCACCATGAGGTCATCAGCCTCGGCGACGTTTCCACTCGCTGGCAGATGCTCTGCGACATGTGGGATGTCGAGTATGTGCTGGTATAAGAGGCATGAACGTATATCTGACTTTTGACGTCGGCACGACAGCCGTCAAAAGCTGCCTGTTCGACGATGATCTGCAGCTGCTCTCGATCACAAACGAAGAGTACACGCTCGATACGGACGCCGAGGGCTGGGTCGAGCTGGATCCGGAGCGCTATTGGCAGGCCGTCTGCGGCGGAGCCGCCGAAGCGCTGCGCCGAGCGCAGCTCCCGGCCAGCGCAGTCAGCGCGATCTGCATCACGACGCAGGGCGAAACGCTGATCCCAGTCGGAAAAGACGGCCGCGCGCTGCGCAAGGCGATCGTCTGGCTGGATGAGCGCGCAAAAAAACAGGCGGATACGCTATCCGCCCGCTTTTCCGGCGCCGAGTTTTACCATGAAACAGGCCTTCCGGAGCTGAACGGCTTCCTGCCTCTGGCAAAGCTCGTATGGATCCGGGAGAACGAGCCTGAGATCTACCGGCAGACGGAAAAATTTCTGCTGCTGGAGGACTATCTTCTCTATAGACTGACTGGGCAGTTTGCCACAGAAAAAACGCTCGCGTGCAGCACCGGCTGGTTCAGCCTTCAGGCAGACGGCTATTGGCAGGAGGGCCTGGCGGCAGCAGGGATCCCGCAGGACAAGCTGCCGGAGCTGCTCGAACCCGGAACGGCGCTCTCATCGAAGCTCCTGCCGGATGTGCGGGAAAAGCTGGGCTTCCGGGAGAATACGCTCGTCGTGACGGGTGCGATGGATCAGACGGCAAGCGCGCTGGGCGCGGGGAACCTGCGTCCGGGCTGCGTGACGGAGACGACCGGAACGGCGCTGTGCATCGGCGCAACGCTGGAAAAGGCGGATCTGGACGATCCGAACCGCGTTACGGTCTACCGCCATGTAAAGCCAGGGCTGTTTCTGATGCTGCCGTTCTGCATGACGGCCGGGCTGTTCCTCAAATGGTTCAAGGATACGTTCTGCGAGACGGAAAGCAGGCAGGCAGAGCAGGAGCATAGATCCATATACGAGCTTCTGGACGAGCTTGCAGAACAGACGCCGCCCGGCGCAGGAGGACTGTTGGCCTTGCCGTATCTGACCGGCTCTATTCAGCCGTGCAGCAACCCGAACGCGAGAGGCGTGTTCTTCGGCATCGGACTCGACACAAAAAAGCAGCATTTCCTGCGTGCCGTCTATGAATCTATCGCCTTCATGCTGCGGGAGAATCTGGAACTTCTGACGCGCGTCAATCATATGCCGGTCACGCAGATCCGCAGTCTCGGCGGCGGCGCAAAAAGCGCGGTCTGGCGGCAGATCAAGGCAGATGTGACCGGCATCCCGGTCGGACTCGCCACCCAAAGTGAGAGCACATCACTCGGAGCCGCTATGCTGGCCGCCGTCGCCTGCGGCGGAAAAGCGTCGCTGGAACAGGCGGTGCAGACTGCCGACCGTGCGGTCGTATGGACAGAGCCGGACGGGGCTGGACACTATGAGCAGGCGTATCAGAAATACTGTGCGTTGTTCAGCGCGCTGGATCCGCTGTTCTGAGGAGAGAAAAAGCATGAAGTATCAGGAGCAAAGAGCCTATACCGGCAATCCGCGCCAGTTATTTTCGGTCCGGGAGGCCCGTCTGCTTGGCGGAAAGATGGACGGTGTGCGCATTGCCGATATTCACAACGGCGGCGATCTGGAGGTGTGTGTGGCGGTGGACCGCTGCATGGACATCCCGGAGGTCCGCTATCGCGGGCGCGTACTCAACTATATTACCCCGAACGGGATCGTGCACCCGTCTTATTACAGCTGCTTTGGCGAGGGCTGGAGCGAGGCGTTCGCGGGCGGCCTGCTGTATACCTGCGGGCTGAGCAACACTGGGCTGCGGGAAGATACGGACTGGCTGACGCAGAAGGAGCACGGATGTATTGCCAACACACCAGCGGAGCAGTTTGCCGTGCGCATCACGGAATCTGAGGACGGACCTGCTGCGGAACTCTCCGGCGTTATGCACGAGGGGATGCTGGCAGGCATTCGCCTCAAGATGGTGCGGACGATCCGCGTGAGCTACTTGCGCGACGAAATTGAGGTGGTGGACACAGTCAGCAATGAGGGCTTTCGCACCGCGCCGCATATGATCCTGTATCACTGCAACTTGGGCTATCCCCTTTTGCAGCCGGATTCCACCTTTATGATCCCAAACCGTGGCGTCCGCGCCCGCACACCGTTTGCCAAGACACAGCTGCCGGAACTGAATACGATCCTCCCGCCGCAGGATGAGCTGGAGGAAATGTGCTATTATTACACGCCTGCACCCGATGAATGCGGCTGGGAGCAGGTCCGCCTGGAAAACCAGCGCGAGCACATCGGTCTGACGCTCTCGTTTGACACTGCAACACTGCCGCATTTTGTGCAGTGGAAGAATTTTGTTAAGGGCGAGTATGTGATGGGCTTGGAGCCCGCCAACTGCACCATCGACGGCCGCGGCGACGCGCTTGCACGCGGACAGATGCAGTTTTTGGAGCCTGGACAGAGCGTGACCTATCGCCTGAGATTCCGTTTTGACGACACAAAGGGGTGAGAACAGATGGAACTGATGAAAAAGCACGTTGATCTCGACCGGCTGGAAATTTTGTACGAGATGCCGTTTGAGCAAGCCGCACTTGAACGCGACTTTGATGTGCGCGGCGGCTGCTGGACGCTGCAGGATGGCACGCTGATCGGCGCGAATCGAGAGAATGCCCCCGGCATGATCATCTCCCGTCAGGATTTTTTCGGGCCCGTCATGCTGGATCTTGAAGCACGCACCATTCTGCCCTGTACGCACGACATCAACTGTATGTGGAGCGGGAGCTGGGATTATGAAACGAACACCCGCGCACTTGCCTACGTTGCTGGGCTGGAAGGCTGGTGGAGCGGCAAGGTCGGATTTGAAAAATCGCCGGAATACCGGCTGAACTGCGGCACGCAGATGCTGAAGTTTGAACCCGGACGGTATTACCACATCCAGTGCGGCTCGATCGGCGGACACATTTTTGTCATGGTGGACGGTGTACTTGCACTGGAGGTCACAGATCCTGACCCGATCGACCAGGAACGATTCGGCAAGGTCGGCTTTGAGGCATATTGCAGTCGAATCCAGATCCGCAAATTCAGCGTAAAGCGGTTGGCCTATACCGAAACGAGTCCAAAATACATACCCGAGTTTTAAGGAGCGCATCAATATGAAACCAGTCATTCGCACCCCGTATTTTGAGGTTGGAACGAAAAACTATGTGTACGGCGACAAGCTCCTGGAGTACGCCAGGGCAGCGGACGCGGCAGCCGAGAAGTACGATATTGACGTGCTGTTCATCTGCCCGGCGCTGGAGGTCCGCCGCGTGGCGGAAAACACGAAGCACCTGTTCGTGCTGGCGACGTATATGGATACGCTCCGCCCCGGCCGCGGCTGCGCGGACATCCTGCCGGAGGGCTTGAGGGCCGCCGGTGCGGTCGGCGTGATGATCAACCACTGCGAAAAGCCCATGAGCCTGCCGCAGATGAAAAAGACCATCGACCGCGCGCGGGAGCTGGACTTCCTCGTCTTTGCCTGCGCCGACACGCTGGATGAAGCGAAAGCCATTGCCCAGCTGCACCCCGACATCATCAACCCGGAGCCCTCCGGGATCATCGGCGGCGGCAAGGGCTCGAGCCCCATGGCATATGTCCGCGATTCCATCAAGGCCATCAAGAAGATCGACCCGAACATCATGGTCGAGCAGGCTGCCGGCATCACCTGCGGGCAGGAGGTCTATGACTTCATCATGGCCGGTTCCGAGGCCGCCGGCGCGGCCTCCGGCATCATGAACGCCGCAGACCCCATCGCCATGATCGACGAAATGATCGCCGCCACGCGCCGTGCGGCCGACGATCTGAAAAAACAGGGAGGCTGATATGGTTTACAGAGAAAGTTTGAAGCTCCAGTCGCGTGAGCGCGCAGTCTCGTTCCACGACGTGACCGAACAGGTCAAGGAGACCGCCGCGAAATCCGGCATGAAAGACGGCATCTGCGTCGTCTATTCGCACCACACCACCTGCTCCGTCATCACGCAGGAATGCGCGTTCGATATGTCTATGACGGGCCTCGAAACGCTGCAGCAGGATCTGGTCAACGTCTTTGAGGCGTGGATCCCCACCTGCCGGTATGAGGGCATGTATCTGCATCCCGGCCGCAAGGCGCTGGACTTTGCCGAGTCCGTCGGCGAGGACAACTTCGGCTGCCACAACACCGACGCGCACCTGCGCTCGTCCATCATCGGCCGGAACGTCACCATCGTGATGGAGGACGGCGAGCTGGACCTCGGCGAATTCGGCCGCATCCACTTCATCGACTGGGATCAGACCCGCGCGCGCAAGCGCACCGTGCAGGTCATGCTGATCGGCGAGTAAGGCC
>CAKTXB010000038.1 GCA_934630555.1 uncultured Oscillospiraceae bacterium | reverse complement strand
AGCATGTTGCGCACGCGGCGCTGGACAACGGTGAGGTTAAAGGGGCGGCTGATATAATCGGCCGCGCCGAGGTCATAGGCGCGCTGGATGAACGCGGCGTCGTCTTCGGCGGAAATGATGATGACCGGCACGTCCCCGATCCAGCGGCGGCGCTCCATGACATCCAGCACACCAAAGCCGTCCAGCTGCGGCATATTGATGTCGAGCAGCAGCAGGTCGATCTCCGGGTCCCGCTCCAGCGCCTCTACGGCTTCAACACCGTTTTCGGCAAATACGTATTCATAGGTATCGCCCAGAATGTCACGGAGCAGCGCGCGGTTCATGGCAGAATCGTCGGCAATGAGCAATTTCTGTTTGATGGCAGATCCCCCCTTGCAGCCCGACGGCAGCGCCAGTTCATTTGTCCGATGGAATCGCGCAAAAAAGCGCGGAACACAGCGCTTTTTGCGTACTGGGCCGAATACCGCATTATTGCAGCAATCATAGCATACAAGAGAAGCACTTGCAAGAAAAAATTCGCCCCGCAACGCGGGGAGGCACAGACCCTTTCAGAAGAACGCACAGCCGCCGGAGGGGGGCGTAAAAAAGGTGATTGCATAATTTCCGGGCAGATGGTAGTATATGTTACTGTAGAAATATAGCTATTTTGGCCATATATGGACAGGGAGGTGCGTGCAATGCAGCTGCTGCTTGAGAACATCATAACTGCCGCGCCGCGGGTAACTGCGGGACACCGCGCGCCGCCGCTGGCTGTTTTGCTGCTGGCGGCGTGCGTGCTGTGCGCACTGGTGGGGCTGTATTTACAGGCGCGGCAGCTGCGTGCCGGCAAGCAGCGCGAGCAGACAGACCAGGAGCAGCTGGACCAGTACCATGCCATGCAGAGCGCCCGCGCGCAGGATCATCCGGGACTGGTCGCGTCGTTTGAGCTGAACCTGACGCAGGGCACGTGCGTGGGAGAAGGGGAGCTGCTGGGGAAGTTTTCCGGCACGGCGGCGGATTTTGTGAAAACGGTATGCAGCTATCTGCATCCGAACGACCGGGCGCGCTATATGCGCCAGATGTCACAGGAGGCGATGCTGCGCGCGCTGGACGACGGCGTGAGCACGCTGACGGGCGACTATCTGCTGCGCACCCAGCACGCGGGCTATGTGTGGCGGCACATCATGGCCGATCTGATCCGCAACCCGCAGACGGACGATGTGGAAGCCGTGGCGTATGCGGTGGACAACAACCGCAAGCGGCGTTTGGAACAGATCGCGCAGAAGCTCATTCAGGAGGACTACACGCGCGTGATGCTCATTGACGCGCAGACGGGCCTGACGGCGACATACCGCCGCAATATGCTGCTGCCAGAAGAGACGGCGGCGGAGGAAGAGATCCTGGATATGGAAACACAGCTCACTCCGCTGCTGCGGGGCATCATGTATGAGGCGGAGTATCGCGACCTTGTCAAGCACGTCCGGCTGGACGTGGTGCGGCGGGAGCTGGAAGCGGCGCGCAGCTATAACGTTCCCATGCGCATGCGCGCGGACGCGTCCGGCACGGAGCGGCATATCAATCTGCGCTTTTCCTATCTTTCGGCGGAGCGGGAGAGCATTCTGCTCTGCTCGGAGGATGTGACGCAGGCACTGTTCAATCAGATGGACGCCCAGACGGGCCTTTTGAATCCGTCAGGCTTCTATGCGCAGGTAATGCAGTGGATCGCGGAGCATCCCGGCAAGCACTATACCATGCTGCGGTATGACTTTGACGGCTTTAAGTTCATCAACACCACGGTGGGCTATGCCGCGGGCAATAAGCTGCTGCGCGACTTTGGGCTGTTTATGCACGAGCATAACACGGACGACAGCTTTGCGGGGCATTTGAGCGCCGACCATTTTGTACGCTTCTGCGGCGACGGCAGCATTGTTCCTGAACAGGCGGTGACGCTGTTTCAGGAGCGCTATCGCGACTATCCCTATCCGGTGACGCTGCACGTGGGCGTGTATGACCTGTGCGAGGAGAATACGGACGCGTATCTCATGTGCTTTAAGGCGCTGGCAGCGCTGCAGACCATCAAGGGCGACCGGACGCAAATGGTGGCGTATTATGAGGCGGGGCTGCTGGACCGCATGGAGCAGGCGCAGCAGCTGCTGGCCGACGTGGAGCGGGCTTTGCAGGAGGAGCAGTTCAAGGTCTGGTTCCAGCCGCAGTATGACAGCCGCACCAACCGCCTTGCGGGCGCGGAGGCACTCATCCGCTGGCAGCATCCGGTGAAGGGCATGGTGTCGCCGGGGGAGTTTATCCCGCTGCTGGAGCACAGCAAGCTGATCACCCGCGTGGACCGGTATGTGTGGGAGCGCGTGTGCCGCCATTTGCGCCGGTGGAGCGATATGGGGCTGCCGGCGGCTGCCTCGGTGAATATTTCGCGCATGGATCTGCGCGATGATGCACTGCCGGAATATTTTTCCGAATTGGTGCAGAGGCACGGCCTGAGACCGGAGCAGCTGCGGCTGGAGATCACCGAAAGCGCGTATATGGATAAGCCCGATATGCTCATTGCGCTGGTAGACCGCTTCCGCGCGGAAGGGTTTACGGTGGAGATGGATGATTTCGGCGCTGGCTATTCGTCGCTCAACACACTGAAGGACATCCATATTGACGTTTTGAAGCTGGATATGAAGTTTTTGTCCGGCGATGAGGAGGATGTGCGCAGCTGGCAGATCCTGTCTTCCATGGTGAGCATGGCGCACGGGCTGAAAATGTCAGTCACTGCAGAAGGCGTGGAAACCGCCCGGCAGGCCGCGGAATTGACGGCGCTCGGCTGCGATCTCATGCAGGGATATTACTACGGAAGGCCCATGCCGCCGGCCGAATTTGAGGCGATTTTGCGCAGCGGCGCTGCGCAACCGTCGCAGTGTTCCCCTGCGACGGTAATGGATACTTGAAACCATAGACTATTTGTGAATACTGCCGCACGCGAAACGGTTCGTGCGGCAGTATTTTTGTATATAATCGGCAGCGTGAATCATACTTGAGCCGCAGGAATGGACAAAAATGTTAATTTTTTATGAAAATGGCACTTTCTGTTGAAAAAATATCATTCCTATGCTATAAATGGTAAAAGATATTTCATACTTCGGGCTGAGAGGGGCAATTTACGGGTTGCACCCTCCGCTTTGCGCGCGGGAGGCGAGGAACGACTATGGCATATATGCGTCTTGGCGATCTGCTGATCGCAGCCGGTACCATTACACAGGCTCAGCTGGACGAAGCGCTGGCCATCCAGAAGCAGACACGCGCGCGTTTGGGCAATGTGCTGATCGAAAACGGCATCATCACCGAGCGGCAGCTCATTGACGCATTGCAGATGCAGCTGGGCGTGGACTTTGTGGACCTGACAGCCGTGTCCATCCCGGTGGAGCTGACAAAGTATGTGCCGCGCTCCATTGCGAAGAAATACACCGTTGTGCCGGTGAAGCTCGTGAAGGACGAGCTGTATGTGGCGATGAGCGACCCGCTCAACTTTGTGGCGCAGGAAGAACTGAAGGCGGCCAGCCACAAGCAGGTCGTACCGATGATCGCCACGCGCAAGGCCACGGAGCAGGCCATCGCGTCGCTGTATGGCAGCGAGGGCACGGTGCGCGCCATGGAAGAAATGAAGCGCGAGGCCGGCAGCGACGGCGATATTGTGCCCGCGCAGATGGTGCAGAGCGCGGACGACGGCGCGGCGGCCGCGCCAACGATCCGATTTGTAAATTCCGTCATTGAACGCGCCGTGCAGGAGCGGGCGAGCGACATCCACATGGAGCCGCAAAGCGGCGAGATGGTGGTGCGGATGCGTGTGGACGGTCTGCTGCGCCGTATGCTGACCGTGCCGGCCAATTTGCAGGCGACGGTGATCTCCCGCCTGAAGATCATGGGCGGTATGAATATTTCCGAACACAAGATCCCGCAGGACGGGCGCGCCATGGTGCGGGTGAAGGGGCATGAGATCGACCTGCGCATTTCGTCCATGCCCACGGTGTATGGCGAAAAGGTCGTTATGCGGCTGCTGGATAAATCGCAGCAGCACATTACGAGCCAGACGATCGGTCTGGAGGGCGGCGACCTTGAAAAGTACAACGCGCTGCTGAAAAACAGCAGCGGCGTGATCCTGATCGTCGGCCCGACGGGCTCCGGCAAATCCACCACCATGTGCGCCATGCTCAAGCAGCTGTGCTCGGAGGAAACGAACATCATGACGCTGGAGGACCCGGTGGAATATGACATTCCGGGCGTGAACCAGTGCCAGATCAACGAAAAAACGGGCATGACGTTTGCCGCCGGTCTGCGGGCCATTTTGCGGCAGGACCCGGACATTATCTCCGTTGGTGAGATCCGCGACGGCGAAACGGGCGCGATCGCCATTCGCTCGGCCATTACGGGCCATCTGGTGCTGTCTACGCTGCACACGAACGACGCCGTGTCGGCCATCGACCGGCTTTTGGATATTGGCGTGGAGCCCTACCTTCTTGCAAGCGCGCTGCGGGGCGTGATCTCCCAGCGGCTGGTGCGCAAGGTCTGCCCGCACTGCAAAACGGCCTATCGGCCGGATGCGGAGGAGCTGGAGGTACTGGGGATGCCGGAAAACGCGGATGTGCAGTTCTATCGCGGCACGGGCTGCGAGGAGTGCTATCACACCGGCTGCAGCGGACGGCGGGCCGTGTTTGAGATCCTCATGATGAACGGCCGCCTGCGGCGGATGATCGCGGAGGGCGCGCGCTATGACGCCCTGTTGGACACAGCGAAGGAAACAGAATTTATGACCATGCGCGAACGCTGCCGGGAGCTTGTTCTGCGCGGCGAGATCAGTGCGGCGGAGGCCGCGCGCGCCATCAACTCCACGGCGGAGTAAAGGAGCAAGGATGCTGGAACTGAACGACCTGATCGCCCGGGCAAAGGCGCGCGGCGCATCGGATATTCACATGGTGTGCGGCCTGCCGTTCAAGTGCCGCGTGGACGGGCGCATGGAGGACCTGACGGACGAGCCGCTCACGCGCGAGGACTGCGAGGAATATGCGCAGAAGCTGGCCGGTGCGGAATATGACGTTCTGCGCGAGGTGGGCGAGTGCGACCTGTCGTGCAGCTTTGCGTGCGGCGCGCGGGTGCGTATGAATCTGTTTCGCCAGCAGGATGCCGTGTCGGCGGCCATCCGCATTCTGGCGGACGGCATCCCGGCGCTGGAAACGCTGGGGCTGCCGCCGGTCGTTTCGGAGTTTGCAGAGTACCGCAGCGGCATTGTGCTGGTGACGGGCGAGACCGGCTCCGGCAAGTCCACGACGCTGGCCGCGCTGCTGGACCGCATCAACCACACAAGGGCGGGGCACATCATCACGCTGGAGGATCCCATTGAATATGTGTACGCGCCGGACCGCTGCGTCATCAACCAGCGCGAGATCGGCACGGATACACACAGCTATGCAAGCGGCCTGCGGGCCATTTTGCGCGAGGACCCGGACGTTATTCTCATCGGCGAGATGCGCGATCTGGACACCATGGAAACGGCGCTGACGGCGGCGGAAACGGGCCATCTGGTCTTTGCTACGCTGCACACGAACTCGGCGGCGGACTCCATTGACCGGATGCTCAGCGTGTTCCCGGAGGGGCAGCAGCGGCAGGTGCGGCTGCAGATCTCCACCACGCTGCGCGCGGTGCTCTCGCAGCAGCTTTTGCCGCGCAAGGGCGGACATGGCCGTGTGGCGGCGTGCGAGGTCATGGTGGTGAACAGCGCCATCCGCAACCTCATCCGCGAGGGCAAGACGCCGCAGATCGAGAGCTTTATCACCATGAACGCGCAGGGCGGCAGCATCACCATGGACGCGGCGCTGCAAAACCTGAACCGCGCGGGCGTTATCACGCAGGAAACGGCGCTGGCCTATTGCCGCGACCGCGAAGCGTTCCAGACGCAGCAGCGCTTTTGAGGCGGCGCTGCAGAATTTGACACGTATGTGACGAGGAGGCGGGCCGGTTGACAACATTTGAATATAAGGGCCTGTCGCCCGACGGTGTAAAGGTATCCGGCGTCATTCACGCCTATAACGAGTATGAAGCCGTGGCGCAGCTGCGCGAAACGTGCTCCATCATTACAAAAATCAAGCCGGTGCGTGAAACGCGCGAGAAAAACCCGGTGCTCGGCGGCCATAAGCTCCAGGAAAAAGAGCTGGCGGTCATCTGCTCTCAGTTTTCCATCATCCTTGCCTCCGGCCTGCCGATCGTGCGGTGCGTGGAGATGGTGGCGGCGCAGGCGCGCACAAAAGAGCTGCGGCAGATGCTGGAAAAGGTGGCGCAGGATGTATCCGGCGGCTACTCGTTGGCGCAGAGCTTTGAGAATAACGCAAAAAACCTGCCGGTGACGTTTCTTGAGACCATCCGCGCGGGCGAGCAGTCCGGCACGCTGGAGGTGTGCTTTGACCGGCTGCATACCTATTATGACAAATCCGCCAAAACGCGGGCCAAGATCGTCAGCACGCTGACTTATCCGGTGCTGGTGCTGGCGGTGGCGGCCATCGTGTTTCTGGTCATCATGCTGGTGGCCGTGCCGATGTTCACGCGTACATTTGAAGAGCTTGGCACGGAGCTGCCGGGCATTACGAAGGGCCTGATCGGCTTCTCGAATTTTGTGACGCATTACTGGTGGACGATCTTGCTGGTGGTGCTGGCGGTGTGGATGGCGCGGGTGCTGATGCGCCGCACGCCGTCTGGTCGGATGTTTCTGGCCGAGGGCAAGCTCAAACGCTCGCCGCTTTGCAGGCTGCACCAGATGCGCGCCGCGTCGCAGTTCGCTTCCACCATGGCCACGATGCTCGCGGCGGGCCTGCCCATTGTGAAGGCGCTGGACGTGACCTCGGGCGTGATCGGCAACTACGCCGTGTGCGAGGCGGTGCGCCGCGTGAAAACCGGTGTGGAGCAGGGGCGCGGCATGGCCGACTGCATGGCCAAGGACAGCGCGTTCCCGCAGATGCTGACGGAAATGACCGGCGTGGGCGAGCGCTCCGGCAATCTGGAGCAGACGCTGCGCGTGATCGCGGATTATTTTGACAACGAGGTGTCCATTATCACCGAGCGGCTGCTGACGCTCCTGGAGCCGGCCATTACCATTGCGCTGGCGGTCATTACGGTCATTTTGCTGCTGGCGGTGTATTTGCCGATGTTTACGATGTACGGCGGCATTGCTTAATGTGTTGTATCCCGTCCGCCCCAACCCAACGGACGGCTGCATAGAAAACCATATTTACAGAAAAGGAGTTCAAGATCCATGATTTCCAAACTGCTGAAAAAGAATGAAAAGGGCTTCACCCTGATGGAGATGCTGATCGTTGTTGCGATCATCGCGGTTCTCGTCGCCATTGCCATCCCCACGTTCAACGCTTCCCTGAACAAGGCCCGTGTTGCTGCTGACGAAGCAAATATCCGTTCCGGCTACGCCACTGTTATGGCGACCGTTTTGACGGACGACCTGGCGGATGAGAAGGTCACCGCGGGTGATACCGTTACCTACGTCCTGAATAAGGATGGCAGCGTGACTGAGGCGGATGCTGCCGACGCAAGTTCCTATGCCTGTGCGGGCAAGCCGGAAGCTGCTGTTTCGATCGCTGGCATGACGGCGATCTCTTGGGAGAAGGGTCAGGCCATTACGTACACCTATGCGTATGCGACTGGCGACATCACGGTCGCGGCGATCGCTGGTTTCACTGGGCCGTAACATAGCTCCAAACAGGTCAACCCATACACGAGCAGCCTGAGCGAGGCACGGGGGCGGCGGGTTGCGCCCCTGCAGCTCGGGCTTACTTTGGAAAGGAGCACGCAAATGCTGTATCTGTCACCCGGCTTTACGGTGTATTTCTGTGTGCTGGCGTTCGTGCTCGGCGCGTGTATGGGCAGCTTTTTAAACTGCATGGCCTGGCGCATCGTCCACGGCGAGAGCGTGCTGCATGGCCGGTCGCACTGCGACGCGTGCGGGCACGTGCTGTCGGCGGGCGATCTGGTGCCGATCTTGAGCTATGCGGTGCACCGCGGCCGCTGCCGCTGGTGCGGGGCAAAGCTCCCGGCAGGCCATGTGTGGGCTGAGGCTGTGAGCGGCGCGGTGTTTGTGCTGGTGCTGCTGAAATTTGATATTTCGCTCCAAGCCCTTGAGGCGCTGATGCTGGCGTGCGTTTTGCTTGCCAGTGCGTTCGCGGATTTGGAGGGGTATATCATTCCCGACCGGTTTGTTCTGGCCGGGATTCTGGCGCGTATTGCGGCCTTTTTTGCGGAGGACTGGCGGCAGACGCTGCCGGACGCGCTGCTGGGCGGCTTTGCCGTGGGCGGCGGACTGCTGGCGTTCGTGCTGCTGTATGAAAAGCTGCGCGGGCTGGAGGCCATGGGCGGCGGCGATCTGAAGCTGCTGTTTGTAACGGGCCTGTGGCTCGGGTGGGCAAAGAACCTGCTGTGTCTGCTGCTTGCGTGCGTATTTGGCATCGTGTTCGCATTGTGCACGCAAAAGCGCCGCGCGGGGCAGGAAAACGCGAAGATCTTCCCGTTTGGGCCGTCTATCTGCGCAGCGGGCATTGTGACGCTGCTGTGCGGCGACGCGGCGATCAGCGCGTATCTGGCGCTGTTTTGATCCTAGGAAAGCGAGGGTGCTGTATGGCCGGAAATCTGGTCGCATTCGACATTGGACAGTATCAGGCAAAGCTCGTCTGGTACGCCGGAAAAACCGAAAAAAAGGCTGTGGCCGCGCCGCTGCCCGACGGGCTGGCGGAAAACGGCGAGATCCGCTCCATGGACGCCATGGCGGACTTTTTGAAAAAGACGGCGCGTGAAAACGGCATCCCGCGCGCGGCGGCGGCCGTGGTGCTGCCGGGGCGGCTGGTGTTTACGCGCATTGTAGATGTGCCGCCCATGACGGCCGCGCAGCTGGAGTATAATCTGCCGTTTGAGTTTAAGGACTATCTTACGCAGGAAAAGGGCCTGTATGTGTTTGACTATGCCGTGCAGGAGCTGGTGCGCGACGAGGCCGGCGCGGCGACGCAGATGAAGCTGTTTGCCTGCGCCGCACTGAAAAGCACCATTGAGAAATACCGCGCCATGCTGAGGCGCGCGGGCTTCCAGCTGAAATTTGCCATGCCGGAGGAGAGCGCCTTTGCCGCGCTCGTGTCGGCCAGCGCCAGCGCGCCGGAGGACTGCTGCGTGGTCGATCTGGGCCATACGGCCACGCGGATGCACGTGCTGCACGCGGGGCGGTTCGTGACCCGCCGCGTAGCGGAGATCGGCGTTGACGACGTGGTACAGGCCCTGGCGGAGACGCGCGGCGTGGATGTGCATATGGCGCAGGAGCATTTGCTGAGCGACTATGAAAACGCACTGCACGACCCGGCGGCCCTGGAGCTTTACAACCGCATGGCTGTGGAGATCATGAAGGCTGTGAACTTCTATCACTACAATAACCGCGACACGTCGCTGGAGCAGGTGTATCTGTGCGGCGGCGGCGCGGCCATTGCGCCGCTGTGCGAGGCCATTGAGCAGGTGACGCAGCTGCGCGTACACCCGGTGCAGGAGCTGATGGCGGGCAGCGCGGACAAAACGCCGTGGCTGTTTGCCAAGGCTGTGGGCTGCGCGCTGCAAAACAGGGAGGGGCGGAAATGAGCAAGGTAAGAGCGCCCGAAGCCGCGGCCAAAAGGGCCGCCGTAAAGTGCCCCACAAAGCGCAGTGTGAACCTGGCCAAGCGCGAACCGCGCACCCGCAGCGCCGCGACGCTGGCGGTGGGGCTGGCGCTGATCGCAGCGCTGGCACTGGCGGTGGCCAAGTTTGCGGTGCTGGACCAGTTGGCGCGTCAGCGCGCGGCGGAGCAGAACTATCAGACCGTGCACGCGCAGTATGTGCAGATGCAGCAGGCGCTGGAGGACTACCCTGCCGTGGAGCAGGAATACCGGACGTATGCGCGCAGCTGGATGACAGCGGCCAGCGGCCGTTTTGTGTCCGTGGACCGCATGGACGTGCTGGCGCTTTTGGAGCAGCAGCTTATGCCGTATGGCGAGGTCCAGTCGTTTGTGGTGCACGAGGACACGGTGGTCGTATCCATGTCGGGCATGAGCCTGGCGGAGATCTCGGCCATGTTTGAAAAGCTCCAGAAGCAGCCCATTGTGGCCGGCGCAGTGCTGAACCTGGCCTCCACGGCCAAGGACGCCGCGCAGCTGGACTTTTCCATCACCATTCTGCTGCAGAGCGCTGAGGAGGACGGAACATGAACCGTGCATTTACGACCCGCGAAAAAGTGCTGCTTGTGGTGCTGGCCGTGCTCCTCATCGGCGTGGGGTATTTTAAGCTGCTGCTGGAGCCTGTGAACGACAGCATTGACCGCTATACGCAAAGCGCGGCAGCGGAGCAGGATGAAATTTTACAGAACGCGGTGCTGCTGGCACAGAAGCGGCAGATGGAGCAGGAGCTGCAGGCCATTTATGAGACCGGCGGGGCCGTGCCGCTGCCTTCTTACGATAACGCGGAAAGTCTGCTGGTGGATCTCAACCACATTTTGGCCGATTCTGAGGATTACGCCCTGAATTTTGGCAGCACGTCGGAGCTGGAGGGCGGGTATATCGTCTGCCGCCCGCTGAGCCTGCAATTCTCGGCCAAAAGCTACGCCGCCGCACGCGGCATTCTTGCGGCGCTGCATGACAGTGCCAATGTCAATCAAATATCCGACCTGTCCTGCAGCCTGCCGCAGGATACGGACGGGCGCGTGGATGTGACGTGCAGCGTGACGTTCTACGAGCTGAAGGGATGATGGCAGCAGACCGGTAAACCAGTTTTGGCCCCGGTTTTCTGCATTTTTACAGAACAGTCCAAAAACCCGGCGCAAAGCCCGGAAACGACCCGGATGGAGCAAAGCGATGACAAAGTCAGGACAAAAAAGTGCATATGCAAGACGGCGCGGCGGCTTTACGCTGACACAAACGCTGGTCGTGGCGGCAGTGCTGACCATTTTGTCTGTGGTGGCGGTGACATCGCTGCGCACCATGCGCACGAACCTGCGCCAGAAGGAACTGGACAGCAAGGCGGCCATCCTTTACACAGCCGCGCAGAACCGCCTGACGGAGCTGCGCGCGGCGGGCTATGCCGGCACGTATCAGTACAGCGCCGACGGCGCAAACGGCGTGCAGGAGCTTGGCTATACGCCGTGCGACGCCGAAGCAGAGGCGCAAACGGGCGGCGCGCTGTGCTATGTGGACTCTGCGGACAAGCAGACTGCCGGCATGGCGGCAGCGTCCATTTTGCCGGAATCGGCGGTGGACGCAGAGCTGTGGGGCGGTACATGGCGCGTGGAATACGACCCGGAAAGCGGCAGTGTGTACGGCGTGTTTTACAGTGAAAGCGCACAGCTTCCGGCGGATGCGCTGGAAGTGGACCGGCTGCGCGTGCGGGCCAACCGCCGCAGCGGCGGCGCGGTGTTCGGCTACTATGGCGGCGACCGTGTGCGCACGGAGGTCACGCATACGCTCACGCCGGACATTACCATTGACAACAGCGAGGAGCTGACGGCGTATTTTTACTGCAACAATCCCGGCAGCGGCAAGCTGACGTTCCGCATTACGCTCTCCACGGGGGCAAAGACGTATACGCGCACGGTCGGCGCGGACGAGCTGGAGGCCATCAACAGCCAGACGTACCGCTATAAGTGGGTGCTGGACAGCCTGCGATCCGACGCGGCGCGTTTTGCCGCGCAGACGGAGAACCAGCTGGACAGCGGCGCGGAGCTGACCGTGAAGCTGACGGTCACGTGCAGCGACCCGCTCATCGACCAGGCCAGCTTTTCCCGCAGGACGAACGGCCTGTTTTACTACACGCCCGGCGCGGCGTCCGATACGGCCCTCATCCGTTCGGCGCGGCATTTGCAGAATCTGGACAGCGCGTCCGGTGTGACAGATACCATCACGCGCGCCGTGCAGGTGAGCGATGTGTCGTTCCGGGAGGATGCGGCAAGCAGTGAGGACTGGTATACGGTCTATCATGATATGCCGTTCAAGGCCATTGAAAACGCAAATCTTTTGAGCTATGACGGCTATTACAGCGTGGATGGCGCGGAGCTGTATTCGTCCATCCATGGTTTGCACATCACGGGCGACGCAGATCAGCCGCAGGGGTTGTTTGCAGCGTTTACCGGCGAGGCCATCCGCAATGTGACGCTCACGGGCACGCGCATTGACACCGGCAGCGACGTGGGCGCGCTGGTCGGAAGCATCTCAAGCGCTGTGACGGTGGAAAACTGCCGCGTCTATCTCAGCGCGCGGCGCGGCGATCTGGCGGGGCTGACCGCGGCAGATACGCCGGCGGGCGTAACGCCGTGGCTGAACGGGAAGAACGTGGGCGGCCTGATCGGCGCGGTAACGCAGCACGGCAGCGCGGCGATCCGGAGCTCCATGGCCGCGACCGTCATCCGGGGTACGCAGTCCGGCGGCGGCCTTGTGGGGCTTGCGCCGGGGCGGACAGATCTGGATACGGTGTATGCCGACTGCTATATCACGGCCCCCACAACGGGCGGCCTGATCGGCAATGGCGGCACCGGTGCGAATATTACGCTCAAGAACTTTTATGCCGCCGGGTATCAGGCGGCAACGCAGATGGCGGCTGGCGTGACCCCGGCGGCGGTAGTGTCGGCGGAAAGCGGCTACAGCGTGTGCGATTACAC
>CAKTXB010000037.1 GCA_934630555.1 uncultured Oscillospiraceae bacterium | reverse complement strand
TTTTTCAGCAGCGCCCGCGCAATGCACAGCCGCTGCTTCTGGCCGCCGGACACGTTGGTACCGCCTTGCTCAATATAGGTGTCATATTTGTCAGGGAAGGCTTGAATGAACTCATCAGCCTGTGCCAGCTGGCAGGCGCGCACCATTTCTTCCCCGGTTGCGTTCGGGTCGCCCCAGCGGAGGTTTTCCCGGATCGTGCCGGAGAAGAGAATGTTCTTTTGCAGTACCACAGCCACCTGGTCGCGCAGTGCTTCGAGGTCGTATCGCCGTACGTCGATACCGCCGACGCGTACCGTGCCTTCCGTTGCGTCATACAGGCGCGAGATAAGCTGGATGAACGTGGTCTTGGCCGAGCCTGTGCCGCCGAGAATGCCGACAGTCGCACCCGAGGGAATGTGCAGGTCAATGTCCTCCAACACGTTGCGCTCCGCTCGGGCGGAGTATTTGAAGCTGACGTGGTCAAAATCGACAGAGCCGTTCGCCACATTTTCAATGGGCTGCGGCGGGTTTTGCAGGGTGCTTTCCTCATCCAGCACCTCTACAACGCGCTTGGCCGAGGCCGAGGCCATGGTGACCATGACAAAGACCATGGAGAGCATCATAAGGCTCATGAGGATCTGCATGGAGTAGGTGATCATGCTTGTGAGGCTGCCCACGTTCAGGTATGTGCCGCGCGAGGCGATGATGAGCTTGGCGGCAAAGAACGAAATGAGGATCATGGACAGATACACGCAGAACTGCATGAGCGGCGTGTTGCAGGCCAGAATTTTCTCAGCCTGCAGGAAGTCTTTGCGCACGTCGTCAGACGCTGCGGTAAAGCGTTCAGTCTCGTAGTCCTCCCGCACAAAACTCTTGACAACGCGCATGGCCTGAATATTCTCCTGTACCGAGTTATTGAGCCGGTCGTATTTTTTGAACACGGCCTTAAACAGCGGCGTGACCGCGCGGATCATGAGCGCAAGGCCAATGCCCAGGATGGGGATGGTGGCCAGAAATACGAGTGAGAGCTGCTTGCCCACGCGCGCGGACATGACCACGGCAAACACGAGCATCATCGGCGCGCGCACGGCGGTGCGAATGAGCATCATGAATGCGTTCTGGATGTTGGAAATATCCGTTGTCAGGCGCGTAACGAGCGACGAGGCGGAGAATTTGTCAATGTTGGAAAAGCTGAAGCTCTGGATCTTATAATACAGGTCATGCCGCAGATTTTTGGCAAGGCCTGCCGATGCGTCGGCACAAAACCAGCCCGACAGCGCGCCAAAGCCCAGTGAGCACATGGCAATGAGCAGCAGCTTCCAGCCGTAACCGAGGATGACAGCTGTTGTGCAGCGGGCCTGAATGGAATTGATGAGGTCCGCCGTCAGCAGGGGAATGATGCACTCGCACGCGACTTCTCCCACCATGAACAGCGGCGTTAGAAGCGTGGAGCGCTTATATTCCCGGATGCTGGCAGCAATGCGTTTGATCATGGGGTACTTCCTCCAATCGTTCAAGATGATTCATATTGTCCATCAGACGACCAAGCAGGCGGCGCAGCGTCTGCTGCTCCGCAGTGCTCAGGCCGCGTACCATGGCGGCCTCCATGGCGTCCACGTGCGCCTGAATGTCCTGCTGGCACTGCAGCCCCTTTTGCGTGAGCGCGATGCGGTGACAGCGGCGGTCAACGGGGTCAGGGAGAATGGAAATGAAATCCCGTGCTTCAAGCCGCTGCAAAATACCGGATACGGTCGGATGCGTCAGATGAAATCGTTTTTCAATATCCTTAGGATAGACGACGCTGTCCTGATGCTCAGACAGATAGCGCAGCACAAAGGATTGTATGCTGGTGAGGTCCAGCGTGGCGACTTTACGGTCAATGTGTTGACGGATGGCCAGATGCAGCGTGCGTAGCAGCGGGCCGATCTGCGTGGAAGAATCCAAGGCGTCTCCTCCTTTTATGTAGCTAGCTACGTATTTATGCAGCAAGCTACATTTTATAGAAAACATGGCATAAAATCAAGGCCGCATTTCTGCCAAATACGGCAGAGATGCGGCACTTGTTTTTTGTGCAGGTCACCCAAGCTGAATGCGGCGGTCGTTCAGCAGCATCCCCTGCATGAGCGGTTGGTGCAGAAGCCGGCTCAGACGCTGGCATTTACACAGGAACAGATAATAGACATTATGGCCGCAGCCGAGCAGCGACTCAAAATTGGCCTGGCCTTTGGCAAGAAGAATATCGGCTGTTTTGATAGCGTCCAGCAGCGGCTGTCCGCAATAAGCAAGCTCTGTGCCGGGAATGGTGCTGCCATTGTCGAGAATGTTTACAAGCTGATCCATGCCAACAGCGTGGGCGTCCTCCCGCGTAGCGTCATTCTGAGCGTTACCGCCGCGCACGACGTATTGCACCGTCAGGTCAGGGAACTGCTTTTGCAGCTGCTCTACCAGAACGCGGTCAAATGCGATCTCTCCGGCATTGTCGCCGAGAATGAGCATGGAACGGGCGGTTTCGAGGTCGCGCTGCAGCGCGGCATATTCAGCCTTGTCCAGCGGCTGCACGGGCGTTTGCGCGACAGCAGCCTCCAGCTCCGCGTCGATCTTCTCACGCGGCAGGACGGCAAAGTCAAGAAAATTGCCGGTGCGTGAGAATTTGACGGCCAACTCCAGCGGGTCGTCTGCCGCGTCTACCATGGCGCGGATGCGCGGGAGCATGGCCAATACGCGTTCATTGGACTGGCGTTTGATGTCGGCGTAGGCATCCGCAACGCCAAAATGCTTCTTGGCCGCAGCAGCAAAACCGGGAACAAGATAGGGCGCAGACACACCGTCCGGTGCGTCAAGGATGGTCTGGAGAATGTCCTTCATAAACGCGCGCGATGCGGCGTCATTGGGAGCTTTGGATGTAAAGCCGTACTGGCGCTGAACCAGACAGGCGATGCAGTGAGCGTCAAATTGCATGATACGACCTCCAAAATCACAAGATGGAAAGCAGCGCACGGGTGCTGGGCGTGCGGCGCGCAAGGGCGCGCAGGAGCAGCGCCATATTGTCCTCCGAATGCTCAACTTCCTTGGAATACAGGCTGCAAAGACGAATCAGTGCGTCCTGTGTGCGCTCTGGCTGGGCAAAATACAGCTGCCGGATGCTGAGCAGATGGAACACACATGCACTGACACGCGGCAGGAGCTTATTGTCATTCACAGCCTTTTTAAAATAGCGGAACAGGAAATAGACCAGCAGGTTTTCAAGACTTTGCGTATGCATGCCCTCCCAGAAAGCGCGCTCCGGCTGTGCGTGCAGCGCGGCTTCCAGCAGCGGTGGAAAGGCGACGGTCAGATGCTCCATATTGCGCAGCAGCAGCCACAAAGGCAAAAACGTGCCGCTGTGTCCGCGCATCCGGGCCAGGCGTACGCGCTGCCGGTGCAGATACGCGTCAGACGAGAATTGCGTGAGAAGTGCTGGGGCGTGCGAAAGCGCGCCATCGTCGATGAGCGCCTGCATTCGCTTTGCAAACAGCAGCAGCACACTCATACGGTCGCACAGAGAAAAACGGCTGTCCTGACACAGGCGGATGACAAACTCCCGCGCTGTGTCCAGCGCATGGTATAAGTCAGGGTCAAGCGTGTTATAACCGTCCGGCAGGCGGCTGTCTGTATCATGCAGGAATGTGACGGGCGTGCTGCGTGCCAACAGCAGGCGTGCGGCCTCGGGGCAGGAAATGGACAAAGTGTATTCTTCAGTCGCACCATACTGCTCGATAAAACGCGGGTGGCTGGCACAGGTCTTGCACAGCGCCTGTTCACCATAGGCGCACTGCAGCGCGCACAGACCATCCGGCGTGAGCAGGGTGCAGCGGCCGTCCGTTTCGCCAAAACGTACTTCGCCGTCTTCTTCGATCAGGCACGCGCGTACACGCTGGCCCAGCTCGCCGTCCAGCTGGCGGTACCAGGTCAGTGTGTCGGGGTCAATGATGATCTGCCAGCCTTTGCAGCACGTGTCGGGGCACTGCCCGGCCAGGCAGTGAAAATCGTGATAATGATCCGGGTAAATGCGCTTCATTGCAATACGCCTCTTCCAGTTGCTTTCCGCTCATCATACTAAATGTGCGGCGATTCGTCAATTGCTATTTACGGCGGGATATGCTATACTGCTAAAGGATTTGAAATTCGCCGAATGAGGATGTAATATGAAACAATTTAAGAAAACATATCTGCGCTATGCGCGCGTGCTGGCTGCGGCGCTGCTGGCGCTGATGATCGCGGGGTCGTTCTTGGACCTCGCCATCTCCAAGGCGCTGTACCCGGGGCATGAGAGCAGCTTTGGACAATTTTTTGCTGCGTTTGGCGAGCAGCCGGCGTTTTTGGCTGTGAGCTGCGCGGGCGTTTTGCTGCTGGTGCGGCGGGAGCAGATCAGCCGCGGCTGGAGCACGCTGCTGGCCTTCTGCGGCGGCGCATTGGTGCTGTTTGGTATTGTAATGAACGTACACGAGGCGACAGACAATGTGGCGCAGCTGCCAGTGTGGGCAGCGCTGCTGGTGACGCTGTTTACAACAGTGCTTTGCAGTGTGCTGCTGGTACTGTTTACGCGGCAGACATCTACAAAGACCGTGCTGCGCTTTGCACTGACGATCGCGTTTGTGGCGATCGGCACGGCGCTGCTCATCAACATCATTAAAATTCCCTGGGGCAGGGCGCGGATGCGCCTGATCGTGCAGACGGGCAACGAAAGCTACTTTACCCCGTGGTGGAAAGCAGGCGGCACGCTCAAGCGGCAGCTCATGGCCGAGGGCGTTTCAAGCGATGAATTCCGCTCGTTCCCGTCAGGCCACACGGCGTGCGCGGCGTGCGCCATGTTGACAGCGCTGCTGCCGACGCTCAACAAGCGCCTGCGCGGCAAGACGCTGCGCTGCTTCCTGCCAGGGGCTGCGTGGACGCTGCTGGTGGCTGTCAGCCGCATCTGCATGGGCGCGCATTTTTTAACGGACGTGACCATGGCGACGCTCGTGTTTCTGGGCATGGCGGTGCTTGGCGTGTGGCTGTTCTACTTTAACAAGCGCTTTTTTAACGCGCTGTGGAATTTCCTTGCCGTGCGCGAGAGCCCGCTGCAGGCTGTGATGCCGAGGCAGCAGGAAGAAGAATAAAAACGCGCCGTGGCTGGTTTGCAGCCACGGCGTATTTTTTTAAGCTTCTTTCCACTTGCGGCAGCGCTGGGCGATCTTGCGGCGGCGGTGCACGTTTTTCAGGATAAAGAATACGATCACGAGCGCCACAGCGGCCAGCGTCAGCACGAGATACAGCGTGGTATTCGCACCGGCGGTCTTGACCGTGAGCCACAGGTCGTTCATAGTCTGGGTCGTGCTGGTGGGCAGGGAGGAGAAGCTCTCGCTGCGCGCGATGGTTTCATCATCCGGATAGGCCACAGGACTTTCGATGACTTCTTCATCCATGTACTCCTTGGCGGCCGTTTCTGGCGTGGAGTAGCCGATGTAGTCCAGATTGGCGGCAGATACATCCGGGCGGCAGAGGAAGTTGATAAATGCCTCGGCTCCGGCTTTATTCTGGCAGCCCTTCGGGATGCACATGGCGTCGATGAAGATGTTGAAGCCCTCCTGCGGGTGACTGAAGCCGAGGTCGGGGTTTTCCTCGACCATGGTCAGGTAGTCGCCCGCGTAGTAGGGGGCAGCCCAGGCCTCGCCGCGCTGCATCTTATCGAAGATCTGATCCATAACATAGGCCTGCAGCACCGGCTTTTGCTGTGCCAGCAGATCGGCACACTGGCGGAGCGACGCCGCATCGGTCGTATTCAGGCTGTAGCCCAGCAGCGACTCGGCAATGGCGAACGCGTCGCGCGGGTTGTCGAACATCAGGATCTTGCCCGCGTACTTGGAGTTCCACAGGCAGCTCCAGCTCTGCGCGTCCTCGTCGGAAACATACTGGCGGTTGTAAATAAGGCCCACGGTGCCCCACGTGTAGGGCACGGAATAGGTGTTGTCCGGGTCATACGCCTGATCGCGGAACGCTTCGTCGATATACGCGTAGTTTGGAATGTTGGAAAAGTCCAGCGGCTCGAGCATATCTTCTTCGATGAGCTTACCGATCATATAGTCCGACGGAATGATGACGTCGTAGCTGGCGCCGCCGGTTTTGAGCTTTGTATACATGCTCTCGTTCGAGTCGAACGTGATGTAGTTGACCTGAATGCCGGTCTCTTCTTCAAACGCGGCGATGACATCCAGAGAGTCGTCCGTGCCGTCGGAGATGTACTGGCCCCAGTTATAGACGGTGATCTCATTCTTGGCTGCACTGGCCGTCATGGGCAGCGCCAGCAGCACCAGCGTGCATGCGAGCAGGAGAGAGAAAATGCGTTTTTTCATGCACGGACCCTCCCGTTTGCGCGCCCACGGTGCGTTTCCTTGCTGCTGCGCAGCTGGAGCAGGTTCATGGCGACCATCAGGATGAGGATGACCAGGAACATGAGTGTGAACAGCGCGTAGATCTTCGGCTGAATGGGCTTTTTCGTGTAGTTGTAGATCTCGACCGGGAGCGTAATGAAGCTCGATCCGGTGACGAAGTACGAAATGACGAAATCGTCCAGACTCATCGTAAAGGCCATGAGCGCGCCGGCGAGGATACCGGGCGTGATCTCATGGATGACGACCTTGTAGAACGCCTGGAACGGCGTACAGCCGAGATCCAGCGCGGCCTCCACCAGATCGCGGTCCATCTGCTTGAGCTTGGGCATGACGTTCAGAATGACATAGGGCAGGTTGAACGTCACGTGCGCAATGAGCAGCGTCCAGAACCCGAGAATGGAGTTGATGCGCAGCATGGTGCCGGTAAAGGCGAACAGCAGCGCCAGTGCAACGCCGGTGACAATGTCCGGATTTGTCATGGGAATGTCTGTGAGCGTCATGACGAGACGGCGCAGGCGGCCGTTCATGTTGTGAATGCCGACGGCGGCCATCGTGCCCATGACGGTCGCGATGAGCGTGGAGAGCACGGCAATGATGAGCGAGTTTCCAAGCAGCGACAAAAGCGAGCTGTCACGGAACAAATTTGCATACTGGCCGAACGTAAAGCCCTTGAATGTGGCAATATCCGTGCCGGAATTGAACGACGCCACACCCAACACGATCATGGGAATGTAGAGGAAGATAAAGACCAGAATGGTCACAGTCCGGTTAAAATGTTTCATACCTTTGCCATGACCTCCTCATCTTCACTGCCGCCAAAGCGGTTCATGATACTGACGCAGACAAAAATGAGGATCATGAGCACCAGACTCATGGCCGCGCCAAGATTCGGGTTGTAGGCGGTTTTGAACTGCGACTCAATGACGTCGCCGATGAGCGTTGTGCCGGTTGAGCCGAGTTTCTGCGAAATATAGAATGTAGACACTGCCGGCACAAAGACCATGGTAAGGCCCGAGAGAATGCCGGGATAGGACAGCGGCAGGATGACTTTGGTGAACACCCTGGACGGCGGACAGCCAAGATCGGCTGCGGCCTCAATGAGCCGTGAGTCGATTTTGGACATGACCGACAGCAGCGGCAGGATCATGTAGGGCAGGTAGTTATAGACCATGCCCAGAATGACCGCACCGCTCGTGCGGATGAGCGGAAGCGGGGCAATGCCGAGCTTGCCAAGAAAGGTGTTAAAAATACCCGTGTCTTCCAACATGGCGACCCACGCCAGCGTGCGCAGCAGGAAGCTCATGCACATGGGCAGCATAATGAGCATCTGCAAAAACCGCTGCCGCGCGGGGCTGCACTGCGAAATGAAATACGCCACCGGGTAGCCGACGACCAGGCAGATGAACGCCGCAAACAGCGACAGCCAGATGGAGCGCAGAAAAATGGAAAGATACGCGCCCATGCCGCTCAGATTGGCAAGTGTGAACTGACCCGTGAGCGAGTCCGTGAGCGCATAGTAGACCACGATACCGAGCGGTACGATGATGAACAGCGCCATCCATACGATGTACGGCGCGGCAAGGAGCTTATTCTTCATCCTCGTCATCCTCCGTTGCGTCCGCAATTTCATCATATTCGGCGCTGTAGGAGCTGTAGTCGCCATAAAGACCGGAGTATTCGCTCTTGTGCATGATGTGGATGTCCTCAGGGTTCAGGCGGATGCCGATGAACGAACCGACGGGGTAGAAGTCTGTCGTCTGAATAAGCCACTTGAAGCCCTTAAAGTCAACAATGGTGTCATAGTGTACGCCCTTGAAGGTGACGGATGTGACCGTGCCGCTCAGGTGGCCCTCGTCGGCGGGCACAATGTCCACATCCTCCGGGCGGATGACAACGTCAACGGGCTCGTTCTTTTCAAAACCCTTATCCACGCACTCAAACTTGCGGCCAAAGAATTTGACAAGGCAGTCTTCGAGCATGACGCCGTCAAGAATGTTCGACTCGCCGATAAAGTCGGCGACGAATGCGTTTTTCGGCTCATTATATATATCCTGCGGCGTGCCGATCTGCTGGATCTTGCCCTTATTCATGACCACAACGATGTCGGACATGGACAGGGCTTCTTCCTGATCGTGCGTGACGTAGATGAACGTGATGCCTGTCTGCTGCTGGATACGCTTGAGTTCATTCTGCATATCCTTGCGCAGACGCAGATCCAGCGCGCCGAGCGGCTCGTCAAGCAGCAGCACCTGCGGACGGTTCACGAGCGCGCGGGCAATGGCCACACGCTGCTGCTGACCGCCGGAGAGCGAAGAAACGTTGCGGTTCTCAAAGCCCTTCAGGCTGACGGTCTCCAGCATTTCCGTCACGCGCGCATCGACTTCCTCCTCCGGCACTTTGGAAAGCCGCAGGCCGAAAGCAATGTTATCATAGACGTCCAAATGCGGGAACAGCGCGTATTTCTGGAAAACCGTATTGATCTTCCGTTCATACGGCGGTACGTCGTTGATGCGCTTGCCGTTAAAAAAAACATCACCGGACGTAGGTGTCAAAAAACCGCCAATAATACGCAACGTTGTGGTTTTTCCGCATCCACTGGGACCCAGCAATGTTAGGAATTCCTTATTTCTGATGTACAGATCGATGTGATCGAGAATAGTTTCGCCGTCCTCAAATGTGACCGTGAGGTCAGACAGGCGAATGAGTTCTTGAGTCATTATCCTCCCCCTCTTCTTCCGTTTCGGCAGACTGTTCCGCGCCAGAACTGCCTGATTTTTGGTGCTGCGCGATCGCTATATATTGTTTCCAATATATAGAATATCAGTACCCCCGGCGCGGGCCGGAAGTACTGATAGCAACTATATAGATTTCGGGGGGCTTTGTCAATATCATTTCTGACAAAATTCGGGGATTTTTTCAGCGTAGATTATGAGAAATACTCATGCACAAAATCTACGTCCTCCACGCAGAAGCTATGGCCGTCAAGATAGGAGAGAATACCGCTGTCCGTTGTGAAGCAGAAGCGCAGAGAATAGGCGTACAGCGCCTGATATTTGCGGTCGTAGCGCTTGTCGAGCTTGCCGTATTTGCCATCGCCCAGCAGCGGCCAGCCAGCGGCAGCCATCTGCGCACGGATCTGGTGCGTGCGGCCTGTGATGAGTTCGCATTCCACGAGCGACAGGCCGTTTCTGCTTTGCAGTGTTTTATAGAGCGTCACGGCAGTTTTGGAACCGGGCTGCGGCGTTTTGGTGACGTAAACACGGTTTTCCTTGGCATCTTTAAAAATGTAGCCCTCCAGCCGGCCTTCGGCGGGCTTTGGCGTGCCGCGGACGATGCAGAGATATTTCTTTTCCAGCTCCCGGTCTTTGATCTTCTGGTTCAGGATGCGCAGCGCTTCGGCGTTTTTGGCGGCGATGACGATGCCGCCGGTGTTGCGGTCGATGCGGTTGCAAAGCGCCGGGGTGAAGGAATTCTCCTCGCGCGGACGCCATTCACGTTTGGCGTAAAGATAGGCCTGAATGTGGTCAATAAGCGTTTTGCCGTATTCTGCACCGTCGTGCGGATGTACAGCCACACCGGGCTTTTTGTCTACCAGCAGGATGTTTTCATCCTCATAAACGATGTGCAGCTTGGGGGCAGCCACAGTGAGGTAGGCATTATTGGGCTTGGGCTTGTCGAAAAACTCATCGTTGATATATAATTGTATCACGTCGCCCGCTTGCAGGCGCGTGCCGCGCTCACAGCGTTTACCGCCGAGCTTGATGCGCTTGAGGCGGATGTATTTTTGCAGCAGCGAGTCTGGCAGCAGGGGCACGGCTTTGGATACAAAACGATCCAGCCGCTGGCCAGCGTCGTTTGCGCCGACGGTCAGTTCTTTCATGTTGGCCTCCGGGTTTTGGGAAGTAGCCTCATTCTAGCATGGCGCAGGGATGGTGTAAAGCGTGCGGTACGCATTTTTTTACAAAAAAACGAAGAAAAATCTGAAATAGTGTTTGACTTTCCCGCTGGCATTGGGTATAATATCGACTGCATGATTACGGAGCGGGGGATACTATGCTGCTTGGACTGGCGAAAATCATAGGCTGCCCGGGCGCAGGACTGCCCTTTGAAACCGAACTGGATCTGCATGAGATGACCTTTGGCGGATGCAAGCCCGTATCTGAGCCGGTGCGTGCAGTCGGGCAGGTCCGCAACACGGCGGACGTGCTGCAGCTGACGGCAACGCTCACCACCACGCTGCATGGCGTATGTGACCGGTGCGCTGCACCGTTTACGCGGAGCGTTTGCTATCCTGTGGAGGCAATTTTGGTTGCCGACGCAGACAGCGGCAATTATGAAAGCCCGTGGGTCTTTGAATTGCAGGACGATCAGGCCGATCTTGACGACATTCTTACAACGGCGTTTGTGCTGAACATGGACTCCAAGCTGCTGTGCCGTGAAGATTGTAAGGGCGTTTGCTTCCGCTGTGGAGCAAACCTCAATGAAGCCCCCTGCACGTGCAAGCCGGAAGCAGATCCGCGCTTTGCAGTGCTGCAGCAGCTTCTGGATAAAAAGTAGACAATATGCCCAAAAGGCATTTAAGCCAAGGAGGTGTACCAAATGGCAGTACCGAAGAGAAAAGTATCCGGCGCGAGAAGAGATAAAAGACGCAGCTCCCATTGGAAACTGGCGATCCCCGGCGTCGTTGCTTGCCCGAAGTGCGGCGAGCCCCGTCTGCCGCACAGAGCCTGCAAGGCTTGCGGCTTCTACAACGGCCGCGAAGTGATCGCTGTGGAATCGGCAAAGTAAGATCGCTCGATACGAGATGAGAGGAGGGTGCAGCCACCCTTCTCTTTTCTTTTAACGCATCACAAACAAGGAGGGAAGCACTATGGCAAAACCCATTGTAGCCATTGTTGGCCGGCCGAATGTCGGCAAGTCGATGCTGTTTAATAAGCTCACCGGCCGCCGGATGGCGATCGTGGAGGATACCCCCGGCGTGACGCGCGACCGCATTTACGGCGACTGTGAGTGGAACGGACGCAATTTCATGCTGGTCGATACCGGCGGCATTGAGCCGGGAACGGACAACGACATGCTGCGCTTTATGCGCCGCCAGGCGGAGATCGCCATTGAAACGGCAAACGTCATCGTCATGGTGGTGGACGTGACCGTGGGCCTGACGGCAGCGGACGCAGAGGTCGCGTCGATGCTCAAAAAGGCCAAGAAGCCGGTCGTGCTGGCTGTGAACAAATGCGACCAGACCGGCGGCGTGAACCCGGACGCCTATGAATTTTACGCGCTGGGGCTTGGCGACCCCATCGAGGTTTCAGCCATTCATGGCCACGGTACAGGCGATCTGCTCGACGCGTGTGTGGAGGCGTTTCCGGAAAATGATGCGGACGACTATGACGAGGACGTCATCAAGGTGGCCATCATCGGCAAGCCGAATGTGGGCAAGTCCAGCCTGCTCAATCGCATTCTGGGAGAAGAACGCGTCATCGTGTCTGATGTGGCCGGTACAACGCGCGACGCCATCGACAGCTATTTTGAAAACGAGTCCGGCAAGTATCTGTTCATCGACACCGCCGGGATGCGCCGCAAGTCCAAGGTGGATGACGCGGTGGAAAAGTACAGCAATATGCGCTCTGTGGCAGCCATTGAGCGCGCGGATGTGTGCCTGATCCTCCTCGACGCAAATGAAGGCGTGACGGAACAGGACACGAAAATTGCCGGCCTTGCGCATGAGGCAGGCAAGGCGTGCATCATTGTGGTCAACAAGTGGGATGCAGTCGAAAAGGATACGCACACCATGGATCAGATGACGCAGGACATCCGCCGTGATCTGAGCTATATGCAATACGCACCGGTATTGTATATCTCCGCCCTGACGGGCCAGCGCGTGGACCGGCTGTTTGACACCATCAACGCCGTATCGAATCAGAACTCCATGCGCATTACGACCGGAATGCTCAATAACATTCTGGAGGACGCGACAGCGCGTGTGCAGCCGCCGTCAGACAAGGGCCGCCGGCTGAAGATCTACTATATGACGCAGGTGGGCGTGAAGCCGCCGCATTTTGTGATTTTCTGCAATGACGCGCGGCTGTTCCATTTTTCCTATCAGCGGTATCTGGAAAACCAGATCCGCGCTGTGTTCGGCCTGACCGGCACACCCATTAAAATCACCATTCGCCAGAAGGGTGATAAGGACGAAGCGTAAGATGCAAAAGATCCCGTGCAGGCTGTGCCCGCACGGGATCATTTATGCTTTCTGCGAAGCCTTCTTCTTTTTGAAGATCACGCCGTAAACGAGCCACCAGACAAGAGCGCTGTAGGGGATCGCACCGAAGAGGTCCAGGC
>CAKTXB010000036.1 GCA_934630555.1 uncultured Oscillospiraceae bacterium | reverse complement strand
TTTCTTTACACCGCCGGCGGCGCTTTCTTTCCCCGCGGGAAAGAAAGGGGGGCCGAGCCGCCCCCCTAGTAGGCACTGCCAGAAAAACCGTACAACCTAAAAGGTTGCAAAGCCCAAAACCACAGGGTACCGGGGCGAAGCCCCGTAACCCCCGCGCAGCCTTTCAGGCTGCAAAAAAACAAGGGGCCGCGGGGCTCCGCCCCGCACCCTGCTGCGCCCCGCCGGGTGCAAAAAACAAGCGCGCCTTTCGGCGCGCAAAAAAGCCGCCCGGCCTTTCGGCCGGGCAGCCCTCGATTTGTTTTGCTTCCGCAATGAAAAAATCATGCAGCAGCCGCCGTCTGGCGGCAATACTCCACTGCGCGCCAGAGTGCGCACATGGCCTGCTCCCGCGTCAGCGCCTGCCGGGGTGCAAACCGTCCGCCGCCAATGCCCTGCATAATGCCGGCTGCATCGGCACGGTCACAGAACCCCTGCGCCCAATCGGAGATCGTACTGCGATCCACCCAACGCTTCTCCGCTGCCTCCGGCAGAGGGCAGTTATACAGCGCGCACAGGCGCGTCAGGATCTTGGCCGCCTGCTCACGTGTCAGCGGCGCTTCCGGCGCAAGCCGTCCATCGCCAAAGCCGTTCACAAGGCCCAGTGTGGCCAGATATTCCAGCACATCGCCGTTTTCAGCCTCGTCTGTGTCGTCAAACTCGAACCCTAAGCTGCGCAGCGCCGCACGCGGCTGGCGCGTCACCATGGGATAGATCAGCTGCGCCAGCTCGCCGCGTGTAATGGGCTGCTGCCAGTCGCTGCAAAGCACCGCCGGCAGATACCCTGCCAGATACAGCGCCGTTACATCCGCCTGCGCCCAGTCGGACGCGCCGGTCAGGTCGACCGCCGTCACCGTAAACATGGCCGGAATGGCCGTGCGGCCGCTTGCCCGGATGATGATGCTGACCGCGCCCGTCGCATGCGCCGTCATCGTGCCGTCCTCTGTCACGGAAACGATGGCCGGGTCCGTCGACCGGAACGTAAACGCCGCATCCTGCACGCCCTCCACCGACACGCGCAGCGGCACGGCAATGTTTTTGCGGATCATCAGCGAAGAAAACTCCGTGCCGTCCTCGCGTACCTGCACGCGCACGCGCGGCACGGGATAGTCCGCCCCCGCCATGCGGTGCGCCGCCTCAAACGCGTCCGTGCGGTACCACGAGCCGCGTGTGTGGCCCTCCAACGCGCCGCCCTTTAAAAAGCAGTCAAACGTCATCGCGCCGCCCACCGTTTTGCAGGCATCCCACGTCACATCCAGACTGTACCATTTCCCGTCCAGCTGCACAATGTTCCATCCGTGCCCCACGCCGCCGGCATAGCCGGTCACGATGCGGCACGGGATCTGCTCCTGCCACAGCAGCTTATAAAGCAGGATCGCATAGCCCTGGCAGACCATTTTGCCCTGCCGCAGGCCCTCATAGGCTGAAAAAATCTGCAGCGTGTCGTCGTAGACAAAATGCGTGCCGACGTACTCATACAGCGCCAGCACACGTTCTGTTTCCGTCTTTCCGTCCAGCTGCAAGTCTGCGCGGATCTTCGCGCATGCCTCGTCCACAGCCTGTTCCTGCTCGGCTGTCGTAAGATATTCCAGCGTCACGCGCAGCACGCCGTTCTCCACACGCGTATACAGCGCGTGGATGTTCAGCACGTCATAGTCCAGCCCCGCCTCCGGGTCATCCGCCGATTTTGCAGCCATTTCCCGCAGCAGATCGACCAGCAGCTGCTCGTCCGCATACTGTTCCAAACCGTCCGAGGCGACCTCGACTACCGTCTGCCGCGCAGGCAGCGCCTCTGTGAGCGCAGCCTTCAGCTGCTCTGTGGCAGACGGCTCTGCCGGCGCTTTCTCGGCAAACGCGCCCACGCACAGCAAAAGCGTCAGCAGCACCAGCAGCGCACCGCGCCGCAGCGTCAGGCCGGCGCGCTTCAAGCTGCGCCTCCCGGCAGCGCCTGCGGCACGATGATCCGAATAGCCTGCTGGTGGATGCGCACATCCACCTCGCGGTACGTGCCGCCATATTCGCCGTCCACCGTCCACGCCACGGGCTCATCAAAGCTGAAGTGGATATTGGCCGCCTTGCGGAACACAAATTCCTTCTCGCTCTGGAACTCACAGCGCATCAGATGCATGGCCACATTGTGGAAATCGATCAGGCTTTTAATGTCGCGCACCAGCAGCAGCTCGGCCTGTCCGTCATTGAGCGAAATGCCCATGTCGCCGCGCACCTTAAAGCCGCCCACGCTCATCGTGCTGCAAACCAGCCCGTCAATGGCGTCGGTCTCCACGGTTTCGCCGTTCACCGTGCAGCGCACGTGTACCGGCCGCACATCGTCCAGCGCGCGCACGCCATTGAGGAAGTACGCCAGCCTTCCCAGTACGCGCTTATCCTCCTGCGGCGTTTCATACGCTACACCTGTGAACAGCCCAAACGCCGCCACATAGGCAAACCAGCGATCCTTGCCAAACGCACCGATGTCCATGGCAAAGGGCTTGCCATGGACAATGTCCTGCGCCGCCGTCACCGGGTCGTGCGACAGGCCCAGCGTGGAGGCCACATCGTTGACCGTACCGCCGGGGATATACCCCAGCGGCGGCCGCTTTTCCAGCTGCATCAGGCCCGAAACGGCTTCATTCAGCGTACCGTCGCCGCCTGTGCAGACGATCATGTCATATTCTGCGCCATGGGCCGCAATGGTCTGCGTCAGGTCCTTCGGCGCGCGCGTGGGATGGACGGTCACGTCATAACCGCCAATGGTAAACACCTGCAAAACCTCCATGAGGCTGCTGCGGATCTCGGCGTGTCCTGCGTTGGGGTTGACAAAAAACAACATTTTGCGGTTCATTTTCTGCCCTCCGGCGCTTTTATGCGCTCTGTTTATTTTTCCGGTGCAGCCTCGGTGTCCGATGCCGCGTCCTGCGCTGCGGCGGCAGCCTCCTGTGCAGCCTGTGCCGCCGCCTGCTGTGCGCGCTGCTCGGCCAGCACGTCAAACACCGCCGCCTGCGTCAGATCAGACGTAAAGTCAAAACTGTCCGCAGCCTCGGTCTCCAGTGTGTTGGCAAGCTCCTGCAAATAGTCGCTCGTCGCCGTTTCGCGCCAATACACCGCATCCGACGCAGCCGAGAAATAGATGATGTGATAACCGAACTCCGTCTTGACAAGGCCATAGTCGCCCGCCGTGCGCGCATCGTCAAAGCACCAGTCGTTGAACGAATCGACCATCTGGCCCGGATAGACGTTCTCATAAATACCGCCGCTCGACGCGTTGCCGTCCGCCGAATATTCCGCGGCCAGTTCACTGAAGCGTTCCTCCGTCATTTCGCCGGATTCCCACTCCTTCAAAACTTCGTTTGCCTTTTGCTCCGCCGCGGCCCAGGCCGCATCGGAGTAGCTGCCGTTCTCGTCCTGCTCGCCCTCAGGCTGGATCAGAATGTGGCGGATGGTCACCATGGGCTTGTCGATCTTCTCCACGCGCGCGTTCACATAGTCCTCCGCGTGCGCGTCATAATATGCCTCAATGTCCGCGTCCGTATATTCGTGCGCGTCCACGAGCGACTGCAAATAATCTGTCGTCAGAAGCAGCTTGCGGCAGAACGCCACATAGTCCTCCACCGTTGCGCTCGGGCCAAACACCGACTGAATATATGCGTCGCCGTCTGCAAAGCCATAAGCCTCCGCGCCCTGCGCGCACAGATCGGAGAGCGACGCAAGTTCTTCCTCGCGCGCCGCGCTGAGCGCAAAGCCGTTGGCATTTGCCTGCTGCTCCAGCGCCGACAGCGAGCGGAACATATCCACGCCGCTGTTCAGGAACATCTGCTGCCAGGTGTTCTCGCCGTCATACATCTGCGCCTCCAGCGGCTGGGTCGTGTCCAGCAGATAGGCCAGATACATCCCATACGTGTTGGCAAATGAATAATACTGGTTCCAGTAATAATACGCAAGCTCGCGGTTCGTCAGCTGCTCGTCGCCGCACGTAGCCACCACGCGGCTGAGCACCTCATCCGTCAACTCGTCCGCCGTCACGCTGTAGCTGACGGTGGGCTCCGCCGCTGCATCTGCTGCATCTGCTGCATCATCTGCACCGTCCGTGCTGTCCGCCGTGTCGCTGGCAGACGGTTCCTCCGGCTGCACCTCCGGCCGGTCGCTTTTCAGGCGCGGCACGAGCAGAATGAGCAGCACTGCCACCACGGCAATGATCCCAGCCACAACACCGATGAGCGTGCCGTTTTTCTTCTTTTCCGGCTCTGCCGGTGCCGCTGCTTCTTCCGCAGCCGTTTCTTCCTGCGCAGCCGCTGCCTCGGCAGCCTCTGCCGTTTCCGAGTCGGCAGCGGCCTCCGCTGCGGCCTGGGCCTGTGCCACCGCCGGCTGCTCCGTTTCCTGCGTCAGATCTCTGCCGCAGTGCGGGCAGAACTTCTCGCCGCTGTCCAGCGGCTGACCGCAATACTTGCAATCCATCATTTCACACTTTCTGCGGCACGTGCCGCGTTCATTTTTTCGCCGCTTCCGGTGCGTTTTTCGGCGCCGTCAGGGCAATTTTGCTGTAGTCCACCTCAAACGTTTCCGCGTTCACAATGGACCGGTACAGATTCTGATAGGTTTCGGCGATGAGATCTGCACGGGCTTCGGCCTCTGCGTCGTCCGCGTCGGCATACTCCCCGGCGTGCGCCTGCAAATATGCCTGCACCGCCGCCGCGTCCGGGTCAATGCCCGCCTCCAGCGCCGCTGCGTAGCTGCTTGCCACATACGCGTCGTGCAGATACCGGCAGAAGCTCTCCTCGTCCGCACCCGCACCGTAGGAATCGCGCAGATACGCCGTCAGGTCGTCATAGCCCATATCCGCCGCCGTCTGCCGGAAGGCCGTGAGCGTCTGTTCATAGGCCGCCTCGTCGTCCGCGTCCAGCGTAAAGCCCACGTCCTCTGCGGCCCAGACCATGCTGGCCGTGTCGCGCGCCGTTTCCAGCGCCCGCTCGATCATGTAGTCCTGCCACGACTGTTCGTCGTCATAGGGCTGCTCGTCCAGCGGCTTGTCCGCATCCAGCGCATCGCCGAGATAATCGCTGTACACGTCCAGAAAATAAAAATACTCGCTCCAGTAGTAATAGGCAAACTGCGTGTTCGTCAGCACGTGATCGCGCGCCGTGCAGCGCAGCACCGCCGCATCGTTTGACCGCTGTGCCGTCGCCTCCCGTCTGGATGCAAGCAGCTTTGGCAGCCACAGCCCCAGCAGAATGCCCGCGAGGAGCGCCAGAACGATCGCCGCCGCGATCAGCGCCGTGCGCCGCCGCTGTGCCCCGTCCGTCATGTCATCCCTCCCGGAATGTGATTTGGATTTCAGTTTACCACACCTTCTCTTTTTTTGCAATACCGCGCCCAAAAGCCAGTTGACGCGCGAAAAATCTCCGCACCGGCCCAAGGCCGGTGCGGATCAGTACGCGCGGTGGCAGACGCGTCACATGTAGCGCTCCGTCAGCGCCGCGCCAAGGCCCGAAAGGCCAAGGATCAGCGCCAGGATGAGCACCACCACATACACACAGAAAAAACTGCGCGCAAAGTTGCGCTTGTTCACGTTCCGGCTGCCAACGGCGTGGCAGATAAGGAAGATCCAGCCCACCAGCGGCACGGAATACAGCAGCTCATATCCAAAATACGCCCAGGCCGAAAGCGGCCGCAGCTCCTCAGGCAGATCAAATTCGTTCATAGCATACCTCCTGCTCTTACAGCGTGTTCAGCCCGCGCGCGATATACGCGCCCGTGTTTTCTTTCACCAGCTGCCCATCCTGCGCCACCAGCTGGCCGCGCAGATAGACCCGCTCGATCGCGCCGCGGCGTTCCATGCCTTCATACGGCGTATAGCCCGCCGCCGTGTGCTCCTGCGCCGCCGTGAACACACCGCGCGCCGCCGGATCCAGCACCACAATGTCCGCGTCGCTGCCCGGGGCGATCACACCCTTGCGCGGATACGCGCCATACAGCCGCGCCGGATTCTCCGCCAGCAGCGCGCACATCTGCTCCTTTGTGATGCGGCCAGCTGCCACACCGTAGGTATACAGCAGCAGTCCGCGGTCCTCCACGCCCGGCAGGCCGCCGGGGATCTTGGTAAAGTCGCCCTGCCCCGCGCGCTTCTGCTGGCGCGTAAAGCTGCAATGGTCGGTCGAAACTGTCTGGATCGTGCCGTTCGCAAGTGCCTTCCACAGCGCCTCCTGATCGGCTTTTTTGCGCAGCGGCGGCGCGCAGATATAGGCGGCTGCGGCGTCAAAATCATCCTGATCGTACCGGCTGTCATCCAGGATCAGATAGTGCGGGCACGTCTCGACGTACACCCTTTGCCCCCGCTCGCGCGCCGCAAACACTTCGTGCAGCGACTCGCGCGTGCTCAGATGCACGATCACAACGGGCACATCCGCCACCTCGGCAATGCGCAGCAGATGCGCCACAGCCTCGGCCTCCAGCGGGTTGGGCCGGCACTCCGGATGCGCAGACGGCGCAAGCTTTCCGTCCGCCTTGTGCTGCGCGATGAGCGCGTCAATGACGCCCGCGTTTTCGCAGTGTACGCCCGCAATGCCGCCATATTTTTTCAGCTCCAGCAGCGCCGAAAACAGGTCCTGATCGCCGATCATCATGGCAGGATACGTCATGTACATCTTAAAAGAAGAGATACCGGCCCGGAACATCTCCGGGATCTCCGCCCGGATGCCCTCGTTCCAGTCGTCAATGGTCATATGGAAGCCGTAGTCGCAGCTCGTTTTGCCGTCGGCCTTTTTGTGCCACAGGCTCAAGCCGTAGCCCAGCGTTTCGCCCTTGTTGGGGCAGGCAAAGTCAATGACCATCGTCGTGCCGCCGCACACCGCCGCACGGGATCCGGCAGCAAAATCATCGGCCGTCGTGGTGTTGCACACATCCAGATCAAAATGCGTGTGCGCGTCAATAAAGCCCGGGAACAGCAGCCTGCCGCGCACATCCACGACCTGCGCGCCCTCCTGCGGAAGATCCTGCCCAACGGCCACGATCTTCTCCCCGTCCATCAAAACGTCGGCCTCACGTGACGCGCCTGCGCCCACCACAACGCCGCCCTTTAACAGCTGTTTCATCCTGATCGCTCCATTCTTTCTGAATTTTTGCGGATTCCACTGTAAAAATTATAGCATGCTCCCGCAGATTTGTAAATTTCCTTCTGCGCCGCGTTAAAACCGCCCCCGCAGCAGTTGCAAACCGCGTGCAAATCATGTAAAATACGCACGAAATGAGGCGTTATGAATCTATGACATCCAAGAAGTTCGACAAATCCATCCTGCCCACACTGGCGTTCTGCCTGCTGCTGCCGGTCTATCTGGAACTGGTGCTGCACCTGTTCGTCTACAAGACGCTCTCGGCGCGCATCGTCTATCCGATCTTGTTCGCGCTGGCAACGGGTCTGCTTTTATTTGCGCTTTTGTCGCTCCTGCCGCCGCGCGCGGGGCGCGTTGTGTTCCTGGCGGCCACTGTGCTGCTGGTCCTGTATTTTGAAATTCAGTATGTCTACAACTCCATCTTCGGCGAGTTCATGTCTGTCTGGCAGGTGTCGTTTGGCGCGACCGCCGTTGCCAACTTCCATGACCAGATGTTCTACGGCATTCTGACCGCCATCGTGCCGGTGCTGGTGCTGCTGCTACCCGTCGCGGCGGCGGGCGCGCTGGTCGGCAAAAAGCTGTTGCGCTTTGCACGCCTGCGCTGGATCTATTCCGTCTGCGCCGCCGTGCTGGCTCTCGCGCTGCACTTTGGTGCGGTGGGCGTCATGCGCGCCAGCGCGTCCGGGATGTTCTCCGCCTGGCAGCTGTATACAAACGCCAACACTGCCACGGAGATCAGCATCAAAAACATCGGCCTGCTCTCCACCACGCGGCAGGAGTGTAAATTCCTGCTTCTTGGCCGCACCGAGGCGCAGGAGGAGGACCTGCTCACCGGTGAGAACGCTGCGGAGGCCGGGCAATATCCGTCCTCGCACTATAACGCCTATGACATCGACTTTTCTGCCCTCGCGCAAACGGCAGACGACGCTACGCTGAAGCGGCTGGATGATTACTTTGCCGCCGCTGTGCCCACGTCCAAAACGCAGTACACGGGCCTTCTCAAGGACTATAACCTCATCACCATCTGCGCCGAGTCGTTCTCGAACCTGCTCATTGACCCGGAGCGCACGCCCGCGCTCTACAAGCTCGCAACGAACGGCTTCATTTTTAACAACTACTATGGCACGTTCGGCAGCAACACCACAAACGGTGAATACGCGTTCTGCACCGGTCTTTACCCCGATCTCTCGCGCAGCAAATCCACGGCCAGCTTCTACGCCTCGCAGAAAAACTATCTGCCGTTCTGCCTGGGCAATGAAATGAAGGCCCGCGGCGCGCTGACGTATGCCTATCATAATTATACGGGCGAATATTACTCCCGCAACGTCACGCACCCCAACATCGGCTACACGTTCAGATCCGCCACCGACGGTCTGGATATTGCGCTCAGCTGGCCGTCGTCCGACCTTGAAATGATGCAGCAGTCCGTTGCGGACTATCTGCAATCTGACCAGCAATTCTGCGCCTACTATATGACCTTCAGCGGCCACTATCAGTATAACTGGGATAATCCCATGAGCGCCAAAAACCGCGCCGTTGTGGAGGAGCTGCCCTATTCTGAGCCCGTCAAGGCCTACATTGCCTGCAACATGGAGCTGGAATACGCGCTGGAATACCTGCTGGACGCGCTGGAGGAGGCCGGCGTGGCCGATAAGACCGTCATCGTCCTTACAAACGACCACTATCCCTACGGTCTGGATGAAGCGCAATACAACGAGCTGGCCGGCCCCCCGGTGGATACGGTGTTTGAAAAATACCGCAACAGCTTTTTGTGCTACGTGCCCGGCGTTCATGAGCAGATCGACACCTATTGCAGCACTGTCGATATTCTCCCCACGCTGCTGAATCTGTTCGGCCTGCCCTACGACTCCCGTCTGCTTGCCGGGCGCGACATTCTCTCGCCGGAAGCGAACGATTACGCCGTCCTCTCCGACCAGAGCTTCATCACCCCGGACTTTGCCTTTGACGCCTCCACCGGCGAAACGCGCCGTACAGACGACGGCACAGCGGACATCACGCAGCATCTCACGGCCATCTCCACGCAGATCGCCCGTGATATGCAGCTTTCGCGGGAGATCCTCGACTCCAACTACTATTCCCACGCCATTCTCGGCATTCAGGACGCCGAAAACACGCTGAAAGAGTACGCCTACACCGACCTGCCTGAAACGTTCTCGCTGGGAATGCTTGACTATTTCTGCCAGAACGGCTACATGGACCCGCTGTCCGACACTGTTTTCGGCTTTGATGTAAACTGCCCCTATGCCGAAATGCTCGACACGCTCTACCGCATACAAGGCAGCCCCGCCGTGTCCGGCGCGCCGCTGTTTTACGTGGGCAGCAGCACCCGCACCATGACGGGCGCGTATCAAAGCGCCGTCCGCTGGGCGCAGAATAACGGCCTTATCAGTGACCGCATCTGGCTCATGGACGCCTTCACAAGCCTCACGCGCAAGGATGCCGCTGTCACGCTCCGACGCTACGCCGCCATGCTGGGTCAAGACGTCACCGTGGACGAGCAGGCTGTCACAGACTGGCGCGCACGCTATCCCGCCCTCTCCGCGCCGGAAGCCGCCGCACTTGTCTGGTGCTTTGAAAGCTCCATTGCGCGTCTGGACGGCAGCCTCGCCTCTGTTTTTGACGCCGCTGACCAGATCATGCCGCGCTATTACGTCATGAGCATGATCTATAATTATCATATCATGTTTGAGGTCACCTGAATCCCAAAAATCTGCCGCCGTGCAGTCGCGGCAGATTTTTTTCAAAATTTCAAAGAAAACACTTGCAATTCCACTGCAAATCTGCTAGAATAACCCTCGCCGATGGGGGTATAGCTCAGCTGGGAGAGCGCATGACTGGCAGTCATGAGGTCAGCGGTTCGATCCCGCTTATCTCCACCAAAACAAAAAGTCATTCCGAAAGGAATGGCTTTTTGTTTTGTATGGACGTGAGGGGCGCGAGAAGCCTGCGGTTCGACCGGTCGGATTTTGCGGCGTGCAAACGCCGCATTTTTGCGCGGAACGCGCAAAAATCAAAAGAAAATCCGACCGGCACGGAGCAAGCGCAGCTTGCGGAGTATCCCGCTTATCCGTCCACCTCCCTTTCTCCATAATCGGCTGCATTTCTTTAGTCATGCGACCTGACCCAGATTTGACCCAAACGGGCGCGAAAACGCGGTGGATTTATTGAGATTTATTTGACAAAACAGCACGAATATACCATTCTCCAATCGTTTTCCGAATATTTTAACGGCGGCTGCAAGTTGCAGCCGCCGCTTTGGTTTTGGGGTCAGATCGCGTTGCGGATGGTGTTTCCGATCGCGTCTGCCGCGCTCTGTTTCATCCCTGACGTCGAGTGGACGTAGGTGCTGAGCGTGAATCCTGCGCTAAAATGACCGAGCGTTTCAGACAGCGTCCGCACGTCCACGCCGCTTTTCAGCGATAGCGTTGCGAACGTGTGTCGCATGTCATGAAAGCGAACGTGTTCTGCGCCGATTTCTTTGATAATCCGGTCGTGCAGCCTGCGGAATCCGTCCAGATCCCACGTTTCACCTGTGCGCGGTGACGGGAACAAATATGGATTTGCCGGGTGACGGTCATGTTCTTCCACTAGAAGCTTTACTGTTTCCTCTGGAAGCAGCACCGTTCGGATGGAATTTGGTGTTTTCGGCGTGCTGATGACCAGTTTTCCGTTCTGCCGTGCGACGCTTTTATTGATGGACAACGTGCGGTTCTGAACGTCCAAATCCTCCCACCGCAGGGCCAGCAGTTCTCCGCGCCGCAGGCCCGTTGTCAGCTCCAGATACATCGGCGCGAGAATCCCATGCTCTTTCGCCGCGCTCAGGTATGGGCCGATCAACGCTTCAGGCAGAATTTTCATCTCCTTGCGAGTGTTTTTCGGGATTTTGCATTTCTTTGGTCGAATATCGCACCTGCGGCTCGACATAAACGGAGTACCACAGCTTCAGCCACTGTTCGAGTGTATAACTCCCTGCTTTCACTGAATCCAGTTTCTTGCTGTCCTCGATGGCAGTACGCAGTTTGTCTTTGACTTCTGCCTGCGTCTTGCCGAGTACGTTCTTTGTGATCGCCTTTCCGTTTGCATCATAGCCCGCCGTATATCTGCCTTCCCAGCGTCCGTCTTTCCGCTTGCGTATATTTCCTTCGCCGTTGGCGCGTCGTTTCGGCATCGTGTTTACCTCCTTCGATTTTTGTCAGCACACACGATTACCACAAGCACAGCCGAATAGCAAGTCCGATTTTCCTTCACGCACATTTTTGTTCCTCACACTGCCGGTCCAGCCATTCGAGAAATATCTCGCGTGAAACGACAATCCGTTTGCCGATCTGAAATGCCGGAAAGTCTGCGCTGTGCGCGAGTTTGTACGCTCCGGCTCTGGAGATGCCGAGGACAGTGACAACGTCTGCGCTTGCCAGTAGGCGGGCGCGATTTCTGATGTTGTTAATCCGGCGCTGGACTGCGGATCTGCTCATACCCAGCGCGGCGGCAATTTCCCGAACCGTCAGACCCTCGGCCATGCGTCCGGCAATGCCGCGGTCTTCGTCCGTTTGCAGGAGCCGGGCGGGAAGAACCCGCCGCACGGCGTTTTCTTCCGGGGCCGGTGCGGGCAGCACATGAACGGCGTTCGTATCAAAAAGATCCGTCATTTCACCGTCTTCCGTGTTCAGACTGACTACTGCGCTGGAATAGTGCTTTTCTCTGCGGGCGATGGTATTTGCAGCCTGCGCACAGGCGCTGTACAGGATCAGCTTGAGCGGGCGCGGCTCGTCGGCCCGTTCGTTGCGCTCCAGCGCCGTGCCCATTCTGAGCCACGCTTCGGCCGCGACAGTCATTGCATCGTCCTGCGTCTGTATCCACTCCGCGCCGCGCTTGCTGCTGCCTCTGCGAACCGTCCACGCCATTTTCTGCAAGGCGGTATACTGTTCCTCGTCGCTCATGCTGCGCCATGCAGCGCTGGCGCTGGCGGCTGTTGTGATCTTCTCCATAGTCGATTCCTTTCCGGCTCACAAGCCTGTCCGATGTGCGGGCGGGAGAACCCGCCCGCGGTCTTCTCTTATGCCACGATAAAGCGGCGGCTTGTGGTGGACCTGGTGAAGCGCTCGGCCAGTTCCGGCATGGCCTTCTTGAACGCCATGCTGTCAAAGCGGCTGCTCGTCACAGCCTTCCAGGTGATCTTGTAATCCGCGCCCGTCAGTGTGTCAGTGTCAATGGCGGTTATGTGCGCTTTGATCGCGTCCTGAATGTTCTCGATCTCAGCAGTGAGTTCGTCGGCCATCCGGCGAAGCTCGCGCAATTCGTCGACCTTGCTCTGAATTTCTGTGTTGCTCATTGGTAAAGCCCCTTTCCTTTTTCGGCGGGCTGTGCTATACTGCAAGCAGCCCTTTTCGGCTGCGTCCCGTTTCTGCTTCCTACGGCTTGCGGGACGCTTTTTCTTTGTCTTGGGGAACTCCGGCGGCTGGGGGCTTTCAACTGATCTCGCGAGCCTTGCTGCACTTTGCTGTTCCTTCCCAACTCTTGTAGATGTTCTTCACCCATCTTCTGCCGGTGTCTGAACTGTTTTCGTTTGTTCCCCTTGATTATATATCATTGCGCAACGATATTCAATAGGTAATGTG
>CAKTXB010000035.1 GCA_934630555.1 uncultured Oscillospiraceae bacterium | reverse complement strand
TGACCGCCTTTCTTTACACCGCCGGCGGCGCTTTCTTTCCCCGCGGGAAAGAAAGGGGGGCCGAGCCGCCCCTCTGGTAGGCACTGCCAGAATAAAATGCAAAAACCAAAGGTTTTGCAAAACAAGGGGCCCCGGGGCGAAGCCCCGCAAAAAGTCCGCCCGCTTATCCGCAGGCGGACTTTTTCCGTTATTTTGCCTCTGCCGGAAACCGCACTGTGATCTGCGTTCCCTTCCCCGGCTGGCTTTCCAGCGAAGTCCTGCCGCCGTGATACTGCACGGCGTGCTTCACGATGGAAAGCCCCAGCCCTGTTCCGCCCGAGGCCTTGGAGTGGCTCTTGTCCACGCGGTAAAAGCGTTCAAACACGCGCCCCTGCGCCTCTTGTGGGATGCCGATGCCGGTGTCGCGTACCGTCACGCACGCCGCGTCGCCATCCGTAAACGTATGCAGCGTCACACGGCCGCCGTCCACATTGTAGCGGATGGCATTGTCGCACAAGTTATACACGATCTCATACAGCAGCCGCCGCACGCCCTGCATGGGCGCGGCTTCGCCTGTAAGCTCGATCGTCACGTTCTGTTTTTCCGCCGCGCCGGCCAGATCGGTTTTCACTTCGCGCGCCACGCTCTGCAGATCGACCCGCTCCCGCGGCAGCGCCACGCCCTCGTCCAGCTGCGACAGGCGGATGATGTCGCCAATGAGCGTCACCAGCCGCTGTGCCTCCTTGCGGATATGACCCACGAACCGCGGCAGATCCTCCGGCTGCACCATGCCGTTTTCGATCAGCTCTGCGCTGCCGATAATGCCCTGCAGCGGTGTTTTCAGCTCATGCGACACGTTGGCCGTAAACTCCCGGCGGCTCTGCTCGGCGCACATCTGCTCCGTCACGTCAAAGGCCAGAATGACCACGCCCGACGGCGCGTCCTCCGTGCCGATACGGCTGACGTCAAACTGCCAGATGCTGCCGCTGCGCTCCACACGGATCTCGCTGTGCCCCGCCTCCTGCGCGCTGTGAATGGCCGCCGTCAGCTCCGGCGTGCGGTCAATGGTCAAAAAGTCGCGGCCAAGGCAGTCGTCCGCCACGCCAAACAGCTGCCGCGCAGCCGGGTTGATGCTCAATACGCACCCGCTCGCGTCCAGCAGCACCAGACCCTCGCGCAGGTTGCCCGTGATCTGGGCAAATTCCTGTGTTTCCCGCCGCAGCTGCTGCAGCTGCCGGTCGATCTGCGCGTGCTGGCGGTCAATGCGCCGCAGCAGCGGCGAGATCTCCGCGTAGCAGTCGTTGTCCAGCGGATGCTCCAGATCGAGATTGTTGAGCGGCTCCACGATCCGCGCCGCCAACCGCCGCGCCAGAAGCTCCGACAGCACCAGCGCCGCCAGCAGCACGATGATCACCGGCTGCAAAATGCCCAGCGCCAGCACGCCCACCGTGCCGCGGCTGACAGAAACACGCAGCACCGTACCATCCGAAAGCCGCTTGGCCTCGTACATCGTTTTTTCCAAAAGCGTTGCGGAATAGCGCGTGCTGCTGCCTGTGCCGGTGGCCAGTGCCTGCTGCACCTCCGCGCGCGATGCGTGATTTTCCAGACTCTCCGAGTCCGTTTTCGTGTCATACAGCACCGTGCCGTCCGTGGCGATCCATGTCAGACGGCAGCGGTCGGCATTCACGCTTTGCAGATACGCCTTGCCGTCCTGCTCCACAGCCGCCGCAGCCAGTGTCAGCTCATCTTCCAGCTGCTGCTTCTGCACACCGCCGAAATATCCGTATAAGCACCCCATGATGAGCACGGCGCTGGCCAGCAGCACCACGCCCGCCACACGCAAAATGGCGCTGAAAATTCGTTTTGTCATGTCTGTGCCTCCAGCCGGTAGCCCACGCCGCGCACTGTTTCGATCTGCGCGCCGCACGCGCCCAGCTTCTGCCGCAGTGTCCGCACGTGCATATCCACCGTCCGCGTTTCGCCGTAATAATCCGTGCCCCAAACGCGTTCCATAAGCATCTCACGCGTAAAAGCCACGCCCGGATGCGCCAGCAGCAGCCGCAGCAGTTCAAATTCCTTATAGGTCAGTTCCACGCGCGCGCCGTCTGCCGTCACGGTGTGCTGCGCCACGTCCATGCAAAGTCCGTCGCTCGTGAGCTTTTGGGGCGCCGTCTGCTTCTGGCAGCGCCGCAGCACCGCCTTCACGCACGATACCAGCTCCATCACGCCGAACGGCTTTGTGAGGTAATAGTCCGCGCCCAGATCCAGGCCCTGGATCTTGTCATATTCCGCCCCGCGTGCCGTGGCCATGACCACCGGGATCTCATGCAGCGCCGGCGACGCCTTCATGCGCCGCAAAAGCTCCACGCCATCCACGCCGGGCAGCATCACATCCAGCACCACCAGCTCCGGCTGGCGCGTCTGCAAGGCCTCCCAAAAGCTCGTACCATCGCAGAAGCCCTCCGCCTCAAAGCCCGTGGACTGCAAGGCATACACCTCAATGTCGCGGATACTTGCGTCGTCCTCCACACACCAGATCATACGCTTCCTCCGTGCGCACCCGTCACGCTGAACAGTGCCCATTCGGCAATGTTCACGGCATGGTCGCCGATGCGCTCAAAATATTTGGCGATCATCAGAATGTCCAATGCCGCCTCGCCGCACTCCGGCGCTTCGGCAATGCGGGCAATGAGGCTGTGCTTCACGCCGTCGAACTGCGCGTCCACAATGTCATCATCCGCCACGACCTTCTTTGCCAGCATTATATCACACTTTACATACGCATCAACACTTTCCGTCACCATTTTAATGACGGCCTGTGCCATTTCGCGCAAAATGCTCACGTCGTCTGCCCCGGTTTCGGCCAAAAACGGCACGATCTCCGCAATGTCCTCTGCCTGGTCGCCAATGCGCTCAAGGTCGGTGATCATTTTCAGCGCGGCGGAAATTTGCCGCAGATCGCGCGCCACAGGCTGCTGCTGCAGCAGCAGCTTCAAGCACAGCGACTCGATCGTCCGCTCCTTCTGGTCGATCTCCGCGTCCACGGGCGCAACGCCCGCCGCCAGCTTCGCGTCGCCCTGCTCCAGCGCCTTCACGCTCAGCGCGATGACGCGTTCGCACAGCGCGCCCATTTCGATCAGCTCATGCCGCAGCTGCTGTAATTGTTCGTCAAACCGGCTTCTCATCATCCAAACCTCCCGGTGATATAATCCTCGGTGCGCTGATCGCGCGGCTGTGAGAACATCTGCTCTGTGCCGCCGTGCTCCACAAGCTCCCCCAGCAGGAAAAACGCCGTCGCGTCTGAAATACGCACTGCCTGCTGCATATTGTGCGTCACGATCACAATGGTGTAGCGCTCCTTGAGCTCCATGGCCAGCTCCTCAATGCGCGCTGTGGAAATGGGGTCCAGCGCGCTCGTCGGCTCATCCATGAGCAGCACCTCCGGCTGCACAGCCAGCGCCCGCGCAATGCAAAGCCGCTGCTGCTGTCCGCCGGAAAGCCCCAGCGCGCTTTTTTTCAGCCGGTCCTTCACCTCATCCCAGATGGCTGCGCCGCGCAGCGACTGCTCCACCAGCTCATCGAGCTGCGCACGGCTTTTCACGCCATGCGTCCGCGGGCCGTAGGCCACGTTGTCATAAATGCTCATCGGGAACGGGTTCGGCTTCTGGAACACCATGCCCACCTGCCGCCGCAGCTCGTTCACATCCGTGCCCGGCGCGTAAATATCCGTGCCGTGGAACGTCACCTGCCCCGTGATGCGCACATCCGGCACCAGGTCGTTCATCCGGTCGAGTGTCTTTAAAAACGTCGATTTGCCGCAGCCGGACGGTCCGATGAGCGCCGTAATGCCGTGCTCCGCGATCTCCATCTGCACATTTTTCAGCGCCTCATGCGCGCCGTACCATAAACACAGGTCCTTGACCGAAATGATACTGCTCATAGTTCCTTTTTCCTTTTAAAATAATTTGCGCACAGCTCCGCCGCCAGATTGATGACGAGCGTCAGCACCATCAAAATGGCCGCAATGGCAAACGCCACGCCAAACTCGCCCTGCTCCTTGGCATATACATACAGCGCCACCGTCAGCGTTGCGCCCGCGCCCGACAGCGCGTCCTTCAAGCCGCGCACCACGTGCGCGAAGCCCGCCGTAAACAGCAGTGCCGCCGATTCGCCCAAAATACGGCCTACCGACAAAATACAGCCCGTGATCACGCCGTCCACGCACCCCGGCAGCACCACAGTGCGAATGACGCGCCACTTGCCCGCGCCAAGCCCAAACGCGCCCTCGCGATAGCTCTGCGGCACGGTTTTCAGGCTCTCCTGCGTCGTGCGCATGACCGTCGGCAGATTCATGACCACCAGCGTCAGCGCGCCGGCCAGCAGCGAGGTCTGCATTCCCAGCACCTCGCAGAAAAACAGCATGCCCACAAGGCCATAGATGATGGACGGAATGCCCGACAGCGTTTCCGCCGCGTATTCGATCGCGCCCACCAGGCGCTTGTTCCGCGCGTACTCCGTCAAATACACCGCCGCGCCCACGCCCAGCGGCACAACAAACACAATGGCCGCCAGAATGATATACAGCGTGTTCAGAATATCCGGCCAAATGCCGATCGTGCCGTCCAGATAGCTTGGCGACGTGCTGAGAAACTTCCACGAGAGATTCGGAATGCCTTTCAGCAGCACGAATACCGCCAGGAACAGCACCAGTGCCCCGGTCAGCCCCGCGCTCAAATACATCAGCGCCTTCATACCGGCGTCATACAGCCGCCGCTTTGTCCGTATGTTCTTTTGCATCGTCAACCCTCCCGGTCGCGCTTGAGGAAGAAATTGAGCGCGGCGTTAATGAGCATGATAAACAAAAACAGCACCAGTGCAATGGAAAACAGTGCCTGCCGCTGCAGGCCGGACGAATACGACATCTCGCTCGCCACCGCCGTTGTCAAAAACCGCACGCTGCCCATGAGCGTCGGCATATTCGGTGCATTGCCCGAAACCATCATCACCGCCATGGCCTCGCCGATGGCCCGGCCTACGCCCAGCACCACCGCCGCGGCAATGCCGCTTCTGGCTGCCGGCACGCTCACGCGGAAATACGTTTCCACCGGCGTTGCGCCCAGTGCCAGCGACGCGTCCTCATACGCCCGCGGCACAGCCTCCAGCGCTGTGACCGACACCTTGATGATGGACGGCAGGATCATAATGGCCAGCACCACAATGGCCGCCAGCAGACTTGCGCCGTCCGGCACGTGGAACATGCTGCGAATGCCCGGCACGAGCACCAGCATCCCGACAAGACCGTATACCACCGACGGAATGCCCGCCAGCATACTCACCGCCGCCTGCAAAACGCGTTTGACGCGCGCAGGCGCGAGCTTTGCAATGTACACCGCCGCCAGAAAGCCGAGCGGCACGCCCAGCACGATCGCGCCCGCCGTGCCGTAAATGCTGGTAAGGATAAACGGCAGAATGCCATACTGCGGCGGCTGCGCCGTGGAGGCCCAAACCGTTCCGAACAGGAACTCTCCCAGCCCGATCTTTCGGATGGCCGGCAGACCGCTCACCACCAGATACGCCGTCATCAGCAGCACGCAGCCCACCGTGACCAGCCCCAGCAGCAGGAACACGCCGTGCACCGCACACTCCAGCCGCTGCGCGGCCAGCGGACTTCTCTGTTTTTTTCGTGCGCCTGATCGTTTCATTTTGCTTGCCCTTTCACGTGTTTGCAGCGCGGCGGCTCAGGCCGCCGCGCTGCGGGAATTGTTTCGTGTTTTACACCACCGGCACTGCGCCGGCCGCCGAAATGAGGCCTGCCGCATCCTTCGACAGGGCGAAGTCAAAGAACTTCTGCGCCGCGTCGGAGAGCTTCGTGCCGTCCTTCGTCACCAGAACGAACGGACGCTGCACGGCATAGCTGCCGTCCTTTACCGTTTCCTCAGAGGGTGCAACACCGTCCACGCTCAAAGCCTTCACGCTGTCCTTCAGCGCAGCCAGCGAGGCGTAGCCAATGGCGTCCGGGTTCTGCGAAACGGTCGTGATGACGTCGCCCGTGGAGGTCAGCTCCTGCCGATACTGGCAGGCGTCCTTCGTGCCGGTGATGGACTCAAAGCCATCCCGCGTGCCGCTGCCGGCCTCACGGCCGATGAGCACGATCTCGGCGTCGTTGCCGCCGACGTCCTTCCAGTTGGTGATCGTGCCGGTGTAGATGTCGGCGATCTGCTGGAGCGAGAGGTCTGCGATCGGGTTTTCGGGGTTTACGATGATGGCGATGCCGTCGAGCGCCACGGTCGTGCCGACCAGGCCGGAGGCCGTCTCCTCATCCTTCAGCGCGCGGCTGGAAAGGCCGATGTCGCAGCGGCCTTCGGAAACCGCCGTAATGCCGGAGCCGGAGCCGGTGGGGTTATACGTGAACGTCACGCCGGAATTGTCCTTCATGAACTGTTCGCCCAACGCGCCGATGACCTTTTCCATGGACGTCGAGCCGTCCGTTGCCACCGTGCCGCTCGTCTTGGCCGCACAGCCTGCCAGCAGCGACACTGCGCAAACCAGCGCCAGAGCCAATGCAAGAATCTTTTTCATTTTTTGAAACTTCCTTTCAAATCTTATTGTTGGATTTCTCAACCACGGGCTTATCCTACTGCCGGTGTGTAAAACCCAAAACCTTGAATTTGTAAAATCCATGTCAAATCGAAAAAGTCTTTCCCATGGGGCGGCGGAGCCGCCAGACTTGCCCCCGCTTCGTTTGGCCGCGATTAGCTCTCCCCCCGTTGACCGCCTTTCTTTACATGCTCCGCCCCCGTTGTAGGCGCTGCGAGCATAAATATGCAGCCTTTCAGGCTGCAAAGCCCACGCCGGAACGAGCCCCGCGATCCCGCCTGCGCCCCGGCAGGGCGCAAAAAAAGCGCGCCTTTCGGCGCACTTTACAGTCTGTCAAAAATGCCTCGCAGAGTTCGCGCCCGCAGGCGCGAAAAAAGTTTTAATCATTTTCGGCGGCGGCGTGTACGTCGCCGAAAATACTTTACGTCATGCTAGTGTGGAATTTTTGCGCCAAAGGCGCAAAAATTATGCGCGCAGCATGGCGCAAGCCTTCTCAAACGCGAACCCAGCGCAGCGGTTCGCGTTTGAAAGCGTGTCAAAAACACTTTTTTGACACGCTCAAAAGCGCGCCTTTCGGCGCACTCTGTTTTACCTCTGTTTTTTTAAAAGCTCCAAAAGCCGCCCCAGCTGGCCTTCAAAATGCACGCCATACCAGTGTGCCGGGTCGTCCTCTGTGGCGCGGATGCTGGCCAGTACGAACTCCGCTGCGATCCTTGCCGCCTCCGCCGCACCGTGGCCGGTCAAATACGCACCCGTGAACGCCGCTGTGAACAGATCGCCCGTGCCGTGGCACACCCGCATCACGCGCGCGTGGCGGTATTCTGTCACCCGCTCGCCTTCCAAAACCAGCGTGCCTGTCCTGTTTTCCGCGAATCGCACGCCAGTCAGCACCACGGTCCGCGCGCCGCGCGCCCGCAGGGCTTCCAGCAGGGTCCGTCCATAGTCCGCGCCGCCATCCGGCTGATATGGCAGATCTGTCAGCAGCGCCGCTTCTGTCAGATTCGGCAGCAGCACATCCGACGAAAACGCCAACTGCGCCATGGCGTGCACCATGTCCGCTCCCAGCCCAACATACAGCTTACCGCTGTCCGCCATAGCCGGGTCCACAATACGCAGGCCACCCGGAAGCAGCGCCGTGTCCATCACGCGCCTCACCAGCTCCGCCTGCCTTGCTGAACCGAGATACCCTGTCTGCACTGCCGCAAAGCGAATGTGCTCCCGCGCCCAGTGCGCCGCAATATCCGGGATGTCCTCCGTCAGATCCCGAAACGTGTACCCGGATGACGCGAATGCACCGCCTGTGTGCGTGGAGAGCACTGCCGTCGGCAGCGCCGCCGCTTCCAATCCGCACACAGACAGCACGGGCAGTGCCGCCGTCAGCGAACACTGCCCTACGCAGGAAAGGTCCTGTACCGTTAAGACCCGTAAATGCTCCATCACAGCTTTTCCAGCAGCCCCGCGTTTTTAAGCGCCGGCCGGATGGCCGCGTACAGGATCGGCGCGGCGATAAAGGCCACCACAGCGTTGATCAGCGACGCCGGCAGCTTGGAGAGCATCGTGGCCCATGTCGTGTCCGCCGGATAGCCGTATACCAGCCGCTGGAACACGAACGTTTTGAGCATATACAGCGCCACATAGCTCAGCGCGCCCAACACGCTGCCCAAGATCACACGCGCGTGCAGATTTTTGCCTTCTTTCTGCGGCTGCACGAGCATTGCGCATACCCACGCCATGGCAAACTTCGATACAAATGTGATCAGGCAGTTCACAACATCATAGCCGCCAAACAGTCCGTCATACAGCGCCGAGCCAAGCCCCGCGGCCAAGCCGCCCACACCCGGTCCAAGCAGCAGGCCCGACAGCAGACACATTGCATTTGCAAAGTGCACCTTCGAGCCAAGCAGCGGAAAACGGAAGAATGTCACCACGCACACGATCGCCGCCATGACCGCCGCAAAAACGACCGTCTTAAGATCCAATTTTTTCTCGTTCATCACAGGTACCTCATTCCGGGTGCATTGACATACGCACCCCTTGCAGCTATGATTATACTGTAAACTGGCATTTGAAACATTGCCAAATCCATCTTATTTTACAGGGCCAGAATCATGATCCAAACCTATGACCTCACCCGCAGCGGCGCCACGCCGCTCTATGAGCAGCTCTACCGCGCCATCCGGCACGACATTCTTTCCGGCGCGCTTCCCGGCGGCACGCGGCTGGCCTCCAAGCGCGCGCTGGCCGAGCACCTGTCTGTCAGCAAGCTCACCGTGGAAACGGCCTATGCCCAGCTCGTGGCCGAGGGCTATATCACCGCCCGCCAGCGCTCCGGTTACTATGTGGAACAGCTCATGCCCCTTGCCCCGGCAGACACACAGGCTTCGCCGCCTTCCACAGCCCTGCCGGCAGTGTGCCAGCAGCCGGAGGCCGCGCCGCAGCCCGCCGCCTCTGCCGCGCTGTTCCCATTTTCCGTCTGGGCGCGCCTTATGCGCACTGTGCTGCTGGATAACAGCGCCGCTCTGATGACCCGCGCGCCCGGTGCAGGCGTGTGGGAACTGCGCCGCGCCATCTGCGATGAGCTTTCCCATCTGCGCGCCATGCACGTCGCGCCGGAGCAGGTCGTCATCGGCGCGGGCACGGAATACTTCTATAATTTGCTGCTTCAGTTTCTGGGCCGCGACAAATGCTATGGCATCGAAGCGCTGGGCCACCGCAAGATCGCCCGCGTCTACCGCGCCAACGGTGTCCATGTCTGCGCACTGCCGCTTGACAGCGACGGCATCGACCCACAGACGCTTGCACAAAGCCCCGTGCAGGTGCTGCATATTTCGCCCGCGCACCAATATCCCACCAGTGTCGTCACGCCCGCGGCGCGGCGGCAGGCCATTTTGCACTGGCTGGCCGGCGACCCGGCGCGCTTTCTCATTGAGGACGACTTTGACTCCGAGTTCCGCTTCTCCGGCCTGCCCATCCCGCCGCTGCAAAGCATGGACACAACGGGCCGCGTGCTCTACATGAACACGTTTTCCAAAACGCTCACGCCCTCGCTGCGCATCAGCTATCTCATCCTGCCCCCGCAGCTGGCCGCACAGTGGCAGGCTTCCATGGGCTTTTACAGCTGCCCCGTGCCATCGTTTGAGCAGTTCACGCTGGCGCGGTTTCTTGCCGGCGGCTGGTTTGAAAAGCATCTCAGCCGCACCCGCAAGCACTACCGCGCCGTGCGCGAACAGCTTCTCACGCTGCTGGCCGCGCCGCCATGCGCAGACCGTTTTACGGTGCTCGGCTCTGGTGTCGGGCTGCACCTGCTGCTGCAGATCCGCACGGAGCTGCCCGATGACGCGCTCCGCCCGCTGCTGCAAAAAGCCGGCCTGCACGCTGAGCTTTTAAGCTCGTTTTACTTTGACGCGCCGCCCGCCGATGCGCGCGCCCGCATCGTACTGCACTATGCAGATCTGGACCCTGCCGCCATGCAGCAGGCGCTCGTCCGCCTGGCTCAACTGCTTGCCTGAGCCTCCAGACCGCGGATGAAGCGCACAACGCCCGCGGCAAAATACCGCCCCGACCGAATGGCCTCCGGCAGCGTGTTTCCCGCCGCTCCAAACTCCGCCAGCAGCGCCCCCGGCGACGTATGCGCGTTAAAACGCTCCGTCCGCAGATCGACCGGCCGGCAGAGCCCCGGATAGTCGCGGTTCAAAAGCGCCTGTAATTTGAGCGCATTCGCCAGATTCTCCCGCCAGCCGGGGTGCTCCAGGCCTCCCTCGTCCGTGCCCACCACCAGCATCACCTGCGCGCACGGCTCTCCGGCAATGTCCGCGGTATACGCCAGCTGCATCCCCCGCGCATCTTCCGCCGCGTCGCGGTGCACATCCAGCACCATCTGGATGGACGGATATTGTTCCAGATAGCCCTCGATGGTCGTCAGCATCCGCGCATATGCGCCGCTGTAGGCCGGGTCGTCGTTCAGCGCCGTGTCGTGGATGGTCTCAATGCCCGCCTCTTCCAGCACTGCCGCGATCTCGCTGCCCACCCGGACGACCGACCGGTCCTTGTCGCGCGTGCGCAGCGTGTCGCTTGCCTCGTAATCCCACGCTGCCGTGGGCGTATATGCCTCACACGAATGCGTGTGCACAATGAGCACCTTCGGCCCATCCTGCGAAAGATCCAGCGTGGACGGCTGCTGCAAAAGCGCCCGCTTGTCCACGGTGTAGCTGCAAGCCCCCGCAATTTTAATTGCATCCGCCTCCGCATCCGTAAACCCGAACGCCGTTTCCGGCGCGGCTGCGGGCGCTTCCTCGGCCGCCGGAACAGCTCCCGGCCGCTCCGCCGCAGGATCTGACGGCTCGTCCGGTATTTCTGCAGCCGCTGCCGGCACAGCTTCTTCTACCACCACGGGCCACACGCGCACTGTGCGCGCCGCCTCCTCCGGCCAGTCGGCCCTGCGTCCCGTTTCCAGATACAGCGCCCATTGCGCCAGCTCCGCGCTGGCCGCCGTATCCGCCAGTGCTTTCCCGGAACGTATATCCAGCCCCGCAGCCACGGCGGCGCGGATCAAAATCGACACGATCATCATTGCGGCACAGAAGTTTTGCAGGCAGCGTTTGTTCATACGATCTCCTCCTGCTCCATCCTATGCCCATCCCCAACAAAACAGTCCGATTTTTTTGCCGCAAATATATTGAATTTGCCGGGCGCATCGTTTATAATAGCTACAATATCGTCGCAGAACGGAGGTGGCCGCATGGCCCAGATCGTCGCCGTGATCTCCGGCAAGGGCGGCACAGGCAAAACATCCGTCTGTGCAGGCGTGGCCAGCTGCCTCGCGGCCAGCGGCCAGCGCGTTTTGTGCATCGACGCCGATGTTGGCCTGCGCAACCTCGATATTTCCCTTGGCATGAGCGGCGAAGCCGCCCTGCCCTTCACCGCCGTCATGCGCGGCGAATATACCCCCGAGCAGGCCACAAAAAGCGCGGCCGTTCCCAATCTCAGCCTGCTCACCGCACCGCTCACCGAAGCGCCTGAGCAGCTGGACCTGACGCAGTTCGGCCAGATGCTGCAAACCGCCGGCGGCAGCTATGACTGGATCTTCATCGACGCCCCCGCGGGCGTTGGCGCCGGCTTCCGGCTGGCCACGCAGTTTGCCGACGAAGCGCTTGTCGTGTCCGGCGGCGACCCGGCCTCTCTGCGTGACGCCGCGCACGCCACCGACCTTCTGCTGGAGGGCCGCGACATTCCGGCCCGCCTCATCGTCAACCGTGTTTCCGCGCGGCTGTTTGCCCAGATGCAGGCCACCGTGGACGACGTTATGGACACCGTGGGCCTGCCGCTCATCGGCATTGTGCCCGAGGACGCCGGCGTCACCCTCGCCGCCGTCTCCGGGATGCCGCTCATTCAGTATACCGACCGCCGGGCCGCCCGGGCCTGCCTCAATATCGCCCGCCGCCTGCTCGGCCAAAAAACGCCCCTTCTGCGCCTGTAAGCGCAAGTTTCATACAGAAAGGAAAGAAACCGCTCATGAATATCACCCTGATGGCACATGATAAGAAAAAAGAGCTCATGGTCCAGTTTTGCACCGCCTACAAAAGCGTTCTTTCCCGGCACAGTCTTTCTGCCACGGCCGCCACGGGCCGCCTCGTATCTGAGGCTACCGGTCTGCCGGTTTCGCTCTTCCTGTCCAAAAACCAGGGCGGCCACCAGCAGATCGACGCCCGCATCGCCTATAACGAGATCGACCTTGTACTCATGTTCTCCGACCCCAACGACAATGACCCATGGGAAGATCAGCGCCTCATCCGCACGCTGCATCTGTGTGACACCTATAACGTGCCCTGTGCCACAAATCTGGCCTCGGCGGAAATGCTCATCCTTGGCCTGCAGCGCGGCGACCTTGACTGGCGTATGGTCGATCGTCAGAACCGCGCGCGCCGTTAAAATTTCAAATCGTATCTCCAATGCCATGACGCGGGAGCAGTACCGCCGGACGCCGGACAGAGAGGGAAGCAGATGCTGTGAGCTTCCTCCGGCCAAACGCGCGAAGGACGCCCGCTGAGCGTGCGTATAAGGCCGAATCGCCGAAATCGCCGGCCACCGCCCCGTCAGTGCGGTCAAGAGGGAGGGCTTTGTCCTCCAAACCTCGGGTGGCACCACGAAGCAGATGCTCTCGTCCCAAGGATAAGGGATGGGAGTATCTTTTTTGCCCATATTTCCCCGCTTTGCAAGCGGGTTTGCGCCCGTCACCGCTTTTGACCCGGCGGTCGTACCGCCGCAGCTGTGCCTCCGGCGGATTTGCCGGAATCGGCAGGCTTGCGCCCGTCACCGCTTGTTCCCCGGTGGCCGCGCCACCG
>CAKTXB010000034.1 GCA_934630555.1 uncultured Oscillospiraceae bacterium | reverse complement strand
GGCGACCCCATCAGCGTCATGGATCTGTTTACGTGCTGTATCTATAAACGTCCGGCCTTTTTGCGGCCGACAAAGGCCATGCGGGAAAAGGTGCTGGCGTGCCTTGCAAACGTTCACGCGGAGGCGCTTCTGGACAAGCGTGTGGGTACGCTTTCAGGCGGCGAATTGCAGCGCGTTTTGCTGGCGCTGGCGCTGGAGCCGATGCCGAATATGCTCATTTTGGACGAGCCGCTCTCAGGCGTGGACGTGGAGGGCATGGAGCTGCTGATGGATATGCTGGACGAGATCCGGCAGAAATTTGACCTGTCTATCCTCATGACGACGCACGATTTTTCCATGCTGGAGCGGTACTGCGACCGTGTGGTGCTGCTGCGCGGACACATTCTGCGCAAGGGCCGGCCCATGGAGGTTTTGAACTCGGACGAATTCTTCGAGGCATTTCACATGACGGGAGGCGGTGCGGAGTGAATGTTTGGTATGCGCTGTGCGACTGGACGGGCGCAGAGTTTTTGCAGATGACGTTCATGAAAAACGCGCTGCTGGCCGTGCTGATCATGGCTCCGCTGTTTGGGCTGCTGTCCACGATGATCGTGACGGGTAAGATGAGCTTTTTTTCGGACGCACTGGGTCACTCCGGCTTTACGGGCATTGCCATCGGGGCGCTTTGCGGCGCGGCGATGCCGATCTATTTTGCCGTGGCGCTGGCAGTTTTGTTTGCACTGCTGTTTTCCTATGTGCGCACGCGGACAAATCAGGCGGCGGATACGATCATCGGTGTGTTTTCCTCCACGGCGGTGGCGCTGGGTATTTTTATTTCAACACTGGGCGGCAGCAGCTTTACAAAGTTCAACCGCTATCTCATTGGCGACATCCTGTCGGTCACGCCGACGGAGCTGGGGCTGCTGGCAGCAGTCCTGCTGGGCGTTGTCCTGTTGTGGGTGCTGGCCTCGAACCGGCTGGTGCTGACGGCGGTACATCCGCAGCTGGCAAGCTCGCGCGGCATTGCGTGCCGGCGCTATGAAACGCTGTTTACGGTGTGCATTGCCGTGGTGGTGACGCTGGCAATGAGTTGGGTGGGCCTGATGGTCATCAATTCTCTGTTGGTGCTGCCGGCGGCGGCGGCGCGGAACGTGGCGCGGAATCTGCGGCAGTACCATCTGCTGGCAGTGCTGGGCGCGCTTGGATGCAGCGCAGCGGGGCTGCTGACCGCCTATCAGCTGGGGTGCTCCGCGGGTGCGACGATCGCACTGTATTTGGCTTTGTTTTTTGCGGTGACGTTTTGTTTACGCAAGGTGCGAGGATAAAAATGGGGCGCTCCCATGGGGAGCGCCTCTTGTTTTTTGCAACCCTTAGGGTCGCGCGTTTTTGCTGGCGGTGCCTACCAGAGGGGCGGCTCGGCCCCCCTTTCTTTCCCACGGGGAAAGAAAGCGCCGCCGGCGGTGTAAAGAAAGGCGGTCAAGGGGGTACCAAATTGCGACCCAACGAAATGGTCGCAATTTGGAGAGGACGAGCAGCGGAATGGATGAGCCCTGCCGCTTGCGGCAGGGCGAAGGATATGGAGCTTGCGAGGACGAAATGGCCCCCTTAACGATCCCCAACGGCCACAAGGGGGCGCTGCGGCGCCCCCTTTTTGGATTATCCCCGGGGAGCGTGTTTGGGTGCACCAGAGAGCGCGCGGATTTGCACGGAATTTGTTTGTGCTTGCTGCGGGGCAAAGCGCTGCGCTGTTGCCCGGTTTTAGTGCCTTGCAGAATTTTTGGGGAGAGCGTGAGAGTGGTGCGGACGAATGCACGTTGAAAAAGGTTTTCGCGTGCATTCTGCCAGACTGATGTGGGCGTCAGTTCCCACGCTTTCTGTATTTGAAGCGATTTCAAATAATTCACCCGTTTGTAGAGGTCAATCCCACATTGACTTGCGACATAGGGATATTTACGGAACGGCGTTTAGAAACTGCTCTTCTGCATCCTGCTGAGCTTGGATGAGAATATCTTTGGCGAGACCGTAATTCTGCGCTTCCAGCGCTGCCGTACAATCGGCGAGGACGGCAAAGAGCCTGTAATAGAGTTCCTTGTAGTTGACTTCCATAAACAATCACCTCGAGTATTACTATATATTATCTTATGTCCAAAATCAATATGTTTGGGCACGATATACTATAATTTCCTACAAGAGGTGATCCAATGCGACCGCTAAAGGAAAGAATCAGTATTACCATCGACTCAGACCTGTTGGAAATGGTACGACAGGCGGCAGAGGACGATGACCGCTCAGTATCGCAGTTTATCAATCTGGTGCTGCGAAAATACATTGCGGAACAGAATAAACGTGAAAAACCGTAAAACGCATTTGCGTTTTACGGTTTTTCGTTAAAATAGGCCAGTGTTTGCTGCTTATTTTGCTGGATCATATCGCGCAGGGCTTCCATGCTGGAAAACTGCTGCTCCGGGCGGAGCTGGTGGTAAAGCCAGACCTGAAGGGGCTGGCCGTAGAGGCCGCCGTGGTAGCCGCAGAGGTTTGCTTCCAAAATGGGGGCGGCGAGGCTGCCGGCGGTGGGATGGACGCCGATATTCACAACGGCGGGGAACTCCTGACCGTCCTGCAGCCGCGCCTTGGCGCAATACACGCCAAAGGGCGGCACGAGCACGCCGGCTGGGAATGGCAGATTGGCCGTTGGAAAGCCGATGGCGCTGCCGCGGTGCGCGCCGTGTGTGACGACGCCGGTACACAGCTGTGGGTGGCCGAGCAGACGGACGGCAGCGTCCAGGTCACCGCTGCTCAACAGTGCCCGGATGCGCGTAGAGCTGATGGGAGCGCCGTCCAATTCGACCTTTTCAATGATGTCGCAGCCGACGCCATGTTTGGCACAAAGCGCCTGCAGACGCTCAGGCGTGCCCTCACCGCGATAACCAAAGCGGTGATCTGCGCCGCAGACAACGTGCACAGCGTGCAGTTCCTCAAGGAGCAGCTTTGTAACATAGTCCTGCCACGGCAGATGCATCAGCGCCTGGTCAAAGCGGCGGATGAGCACGTCGTCCATGCCGTAGAGGCCGCGCAGGAGCAGCTCCCGCTCTTCCACAGAGCTGATAAGCGGCACGGGCGTGCCAGTGATGACCTGCGTTGGGGGTACATCGAAGCTCAGAGCCGCCGCACGGCAGCCAAGCTGGTCAGCAAGCTGGCGGGTGCGGCGCAGCAGTGCGCCATGACCCAGATGCACGCCGTCAAAAAAGCCCAGCGCAAGGACACGATTTATCTGCAAGCTATTTCACCTCAAAAAAGCTCTTGATCGTGCGCAGTGTGCCGCCTTCACAGCGGCCCAGCGCGAGAAATTCGCCGGTTTCGGTATAGACACGGCACGTGCCGTCTGGAAACGAGCGGTCGGTCACGTCCGCGCCGTTGCGGATGCGCACAGTCTGCCCCAGCGTGACGATGCAGGCTGGATACTGCGAAAACAGCGCGTCCACGGGCATTAAAAGCGCCTGCGGGTCCTGCGTTTTGGCGTAGTCCAGCAGCGCGTCCATGGAGATGGCCTGTTTCAGTGTAAATGCACCGGCGCGGGTGCGCCGGAGTTCGGCCAGACAGCCGCCGCAGCCAAGCAACGCGCCGATGTCGTGGCAGAGCGTGCGGACATACGTGCCCTTGGAGCAGTGGACGCGGATGCGCCAGTCTGTGCCGCCGCCGTCCAGCAGCTCCAGCGCATGGATGGTGATGGGGCGTGCGGGGCGTTCCACATCCTTGCCCTTGCGGGCCAGCTCATAGAGCTTGCGGCCGCCGATCTTGACGGCGGAGTACATGGGCGGCGTTTGCAGAATATCGCCCGTGAAGGCCGCGAGGGCTGCTTCCAGCTGCGCGCGTGTGACGCTGCACGGGTTCTGCTCGAGCATATTGCCGCAAACGTCCTGCGTATCGGTGACAGTACCAAGGCGCAGCGTGGCAATATACTCTTTACTTGCGGATTCAAGAAATTCCGCCGCGCGGGTGGCGCGGCCTACAAAAATGGGCAAAACGCCCGTGGCCATGGGGTCAAGCGTGCCGCCGTGGCCGATGCGGCGCTCGTGAAACACGCCGCGCAGCTTGGCTGCCACGTCCTGACTCGTCCAGCCCGCGGGCTTGTCCATGACGAGAATGCCGTTTGCCATAGTTACCTCAAAGTGCGACGCCGCTGCGGCGCAGTACATCCAAAATGGCGGCCTTGGCCGCGTCGATACCGCCGGGCACAGAGCAGCCTGCCGCTGCGGCATGACCGCCGCCGCCAAGCTGCTGGCACAGCGCCGCCGCGTCATAGCGCGGGCTGGTGCGGAGCGAAATTTTACCCATGCCGCCCTCGACCTCCCGGATCATGACGCCGATCTCCACACCCTCAATGGAGCGGGCAAAGCCGGAGATGGAGTCGATGTCGTCCTCACTGATGCCAAGCTCCTTGAGCCACGCACGCGGGAGCGTGCAGATGCCGACAAGGCCGCCTGCGTACAGTTCAATGCTGCTGGTCAAGCGCGCCTCGAGCTTGAGACGGGCGAATGTCTTGGTGTCAAAGAAAATTTTGTTGATGGGCGCAACGTCTGCGCCGCAGTCGATGAGCCCTGCTGCCACGCGCAGCGTGTTGCCGGTGACGTTGGAGTATTTGAAGCAGCCGGTGTCGGTGGAGATGGCAATGTAAAGCGCTTCCGCCATCTGCTTTGTAATGTTCACGTCCAGCTCCCGGAACAGCGCGTAGAGAATTTCGCCGCAGGCGGCCTTTTCGGCCTCCAGCAGGCAGCGGCAACACGCAAGCGAGTGACTGCCGTGGTGGTCAATGGCCAGCTGAATGCGGCCCGCCATATCCTCTGCGCCGAACGGCAGCAGGTTTTCTGCCGCAATGTCCACGCTGAGCACCGTATCGTCCGGGCTGATGGCGGCCTGCGTGAGGCCGGTCAGCCACGGGCGGAAACGGCTTGTGAACTGCGGATTTTCATAGACGGCGGCTGTTTTGCCCATCTGACGCAGGGCAAGGCACAGCGCAGCGGCGCAGCCGCACGTATCGCCGTCGGGGCGGCGATGTGTCAAAATGACATAGCGGTCGTGTGATTTTAAAAACGCGGCGGCTTCACGGTGTGTCATCGCCGTCACCGTCCTTTGGAATGTTGAGCTTACTGAGCAAGTCAAACATATGCGCACCATATTTGAGCGAGTCGTCCTCGGTGAACACCAGCTCGGGTGTATAGCGCAGCTGGAGCTTCTGACCGAGCTCGCGCCGCAGCCAGCCGCCGGCAGATTTGAGCCCGCGCATGGCGTCCTTGGTGCGGTCCTCCTCCATGACGCTTACATAGACCTTGGCATAGCGCAGGTCAGGCGTGGTCTCCACGCGTGTGATGGAGATCATGGTCTGCACACGCGGGTCTTTGAGCTGCCGGATGAGCTCTGCCAGCTCCCGCTGGACCTCTTCATTGATCCGGCCGATTCGATTGGAAGCCATAGTACCTCCTTTGTGGAAAAAACATCAGGCGCTGTGCCGCCGGGCGGCACAGCAGCCGATTTTTAGTCTTTGATCTGCTCCATGACGAAGCATTCAAAAATGTCGCCTTCCTTGATGTCATTGAACTTGTCAATGGACATGCCGCACTCATAGTTCTGCGCGACTTCCTTGACGGAGTCCTTGAAGCGCTGCAGCGAACCGAGTACGCCCTCATGGATGACGATGTTGTCACGCAGCACGCGCACCTGCGCGTCGCGGGTGATCTTGCCATCCTTGACATAGCAGCCGGCGATGGTGCCGACGGAGGACACCTTGTAGGTCTGACGCACCTCGGCGTGGCCGATGATGACCTCGTGGAATTTGGGCGCTAGCATACCCTTCATGGCGTCGCCGATCTCGTTGATGGCGTCGTAGATGACGCGGTACATCCGCATATCGACCTTGTCGCGCTTGGCCGCTGCCTGTGCCAGATCATTCGGGCGGACATTGAAGCCGACCACGATGGCGTTGGACGTGGAGGCCAGCAGAATGTCGGACTCGTTGATGGCGCCGACGCCGGCGTGGATGACGCGCACGCGGACCTCTTCATTGGACAGCTTTTCAAGCGACGCCTTCACGGCCTCGGCAGAGCCCTGCACGTCGGCCTTGACGATGAGGTTCAGCTCCTTCATCTCGCCCTCCTTGAGCTTGGAGAACAGGCTTTCGAGCGTGACCTTCTGGTTGTTGCGGTTGGCGTCGTCCTTGATCTTCTGCTTGCGCTGCTCCACGAGCTGACGGGCCATGCGCTCGTCTGCGACGACGTTGAATTCATCACCCGGAGCGGGCACCTCGGTAAGACCCGTGATCTCGACCGGGATGGACGGACCGGCTTCCTTGACCTGCTGGCCCTTGTCATTCGTCATAACGCGGACCCGTCCGACAGCCGTGCCGGCAATGATAAGGTCGCTCTGGCGCAGCGTACCGTTCTGGACCAGAAGCGTGGCGATTGGGCCGCGGTTTTTATCCAAACGCGCTTCAATGACCGTGCCCTTACCGGCGCGATTCGGGTTGGCCTTGAGCTCTTCCATTTCGGCGGTGAGCAGGACAGTTTCCAGCAGGTCGTCGATGCCTTCGCCGGTTTTGGCAGATATTTTGCAGACCTCGGTTTCGCCGCCCCACTCGGCCGGTGTCAGGCCGTGTTCCGTGAGCTGGGTGAGGATGCGGTCAGGGTTGGCGCCGTGCTTATCCATTTTGTTCACAGCCACGATAATGGGGATCTCGGCGGCCTTGGCGTGATTGATGGCTTCAATGGTCTGCGGCATGATGCCGTCGTCCGCAGCTACGACCAGAATGGCAATATCGGTGCACATGGCGCCGCGCGCGCGCATTTCGGTAAATGCAGCGTGACCCGGGGTGTCGAGGAACGTGATGGGCTGGCCGTTTACCTTGACGGTATACGCGCCGATATGCTGCGTGATGCCGCCGGCCTCACCCGCAGCGACCTTGGCGTGGCGGACATAGTCGAGCAGCGACGTTTTGCCGTGGTCAACGTGGCCCATGACAACGACGACCGGCGGGCGGGAAACGAGTTCTTCGGCAGTATCCTGATGGTCGTCAAACAGCTTTTCTTCAATGGTGACGACGACCTCGCGCTCGACCTTGCAGCCCAGCTCAGTGGCGACAAATTCGGCGGTGTCAAAGTCAATGGTCTGGTTGACGGTGGCCATGACGCCGTTTTTCATAAGGCACTTGATGACCTCGACCGCTGTTTTCTTCATACGCGAAGCCAGCTCACCCACGGTGATCTCATCGGGGATCTTGACGAGCGTGGGCGCCTTTTTGGCGATCTCCAGCTGCAGCCGGCGCATCTTCTCCTGTTCCTCAGAGCGGGATTTGTTGCCAAAGCGGCGGCCCTGCTGCTGTTTCTTATTCTTGTTGCCGATCTTCTGCTTGCCGCTTTGATAGTTTTGAACACGTTCGGAAACGAGGGAATCCACACGGTCGTCATAACGGTCGGCGTTGACGGTGACGGCGCTGGTGTCGATGACGCGGCGCTCACGCTTGCGCTCGGGCTGTGCAGGCTTCTGCTGGGCAGGCTGCTGCGGCTTCTGGGCCGGGGCTGCGACAGTTTTTTGCGGCTGTGCGCCTGCCTGCGGCTTTGCGGCGGCCGGTGCCGCAGGCTGTGTGGCCGCCTGCGGCTTTGCAGCGGCCGGTGCGGGCTGTGCGGCGGGCTTCGGCGCTTCCGGCGCTTTGGGTGCGGGTGCAGCGGCAAAGACTGCCTCCAGAGAACTGATCTGGTGCGTCTGCGTCAGATAGTCGAACACAACGTTCAGCTGTTCCTCCGAAAGATTCTGTGAGCTGCTCTTGGGCCGGGGATAAAACTTTCCGATGACCTCAATGACGTCCTTTGCCGGCATGGCAAAGTCGTCGGCTACGTCCTTGATCTTGTACTTCACTTCTATACTCATACAGCCACCTCCTGTTACTTTTTACCATGTTTCACGTTATTGCGGTGCGCGCGGGCCTCATCACGGCGGCGGCGCATCCGGGCATCAAGCTGCCGGAGCGTTTCCAGCAGCACCTCGTTGCGGGCCGGACCTTCGAGCGCGTCCAGGAACGACGCAGCAAAGCCGGCGTCAGAAAACGCGCAAAGCGCGCAGGCGTTGCAGCCGAGCGCTGCGCCAAGCTCATCCTTTGTGAACGGCGCGCGGAAGAGTGCGGGCTTACCGTCGCGGCACAGATGCTCTGCGCGGCGGACAGTGTGCTCACCGGCGTCAGATGCAACAATGAGCAGCCGCGCTTTGCCGCTGCGGCAAAGAATGACGACGGGTTCTTCTCCCACGTCAAGCAGCCGCGCGCGGCGGGCAAGGCCCAGCATCCGCAGAGCTTTTTCATTCATGCAGGCCTTCCTCCATCCGCGCTTCCAGCGCATCGTAGATCTCCGGCGGAATGGTGCAGTCGAGGCTGCGCTCCAGCGCACGGGCCTTGCGCGCCTTTTTCAGGCACTCTGCACTGGGGCAGACATACGCGCCGCGTCCGGGCGCCTTGCCGCGGAAGTCAAGCGAGATGCCGCCGTCCGGTGCGCGCACAACGCGCACAAGCTCTTTTTTCGGCTTCATTTCGCGGCAGCCGGCGCATTGCCGCAGGGGAATTTTCTTCTGCATCCGAATGCCTCCCTTTTCTCAGAATAAAAAGCGTCAGTCCTCAGCGGACGCTTCAGGCGCGTCCGGCTCAGCGTCGGCTGCAGCTTCAGCGGCCATGGCGGCCTCAGCTTCTTCCACGGGGTCGGGCAGCTCAGCGGCCTGAGAGGCGGACTTAATGTCGATCTTATAACCTGTCAGGCGGGCGGCGAGGCGGGCATTCTGGCCCTCTTTGCCAATAGCTAACGACAGTTGATCGTCAGGCACGACGACACGGCAGGCCTTGACTGCGCCGGGCAGCACCGTGACGGATACAACATCCGACGGGCTGAGGGCGGAGGCGACGAACTTGCACGGGTCTTCCGACCAGATGACGATGTCCATCTTTTCGCCGTGCAGTTCGTCAACAACGGCGCCCACGCGCGCGCCGCGCGTGCCGACACATGCGCCGACCGGGTCAATATTCTCATCGGTGGCGCAGACGGCGAGCTTGGTACGCGAGCCTGCCTCACGGGCAATAGACTTGATCTCGACCAGGCCATCGGCGATCTCGGGCACTTCCAGTTCAAACAGGCGCTTGACAAGACCCGGATGTGTGCGCGATACGATGACCTGCGGGCCGCGCGTGGAGCGGCGGACTTCCACCACGTAGACGCGGATGATGTCGCCTTCCTTATAATGTTCCCCGCGGACCTGCTCCGATGCAGCCAGCATGGCGTCGGTGCGGTCCTGCCCGCCGCCGATGCGGACGATCATGTCGCCGCTGTTCGGCTCAATGCGCAGGACGGTGGCGGAGAGGATCTCATGCTCTTTGGAAACGAAGGCATCAAAGACCATGCCGCGCTCGGCCTCGCGGATGCCCTGGATGATGACCTGCTTGGCCGTCTGCGCCGCGATGCGGCCAAAGGCCTGCGTGCGGATGTCGACATTCACCAGATCACCCAGCTGGGCGTGGGGGCTGATCTTCTGCGCGGCGTCAAGCGAAATTTCCGTGGCGGGAGAGATGACGTCGTCCACGACCTCTTTCTGGACATAGAGCTTCATGTCACCGTCGGACACATCCACAAAGACATTGTCGGTGTAACCCTCCTTGTCCTTCTTGTAGGCGGCGACCAGCGCCTGCGAGATCTTGTCGATCATGTATTCCTGCGGGATGCCGCGCTCTTTTTCCAGCTGCGCCAGAGCGGCAAAAATTTCGGCGTTCATTTTTTCGGATACCTCCTGTCAAAATTCAGCGTGAAGCCGCACAAGCGCGACCTCAGATTTTTCAAACGTAATGATGTTCCCGGCAATTTCAATGCTGACGGCGCCGTTTTCATAGCTGCGCAGAATGCCGGTGTGCTCCTTGGCGCCGTTTTTGGCGGTGTAGAGCCGGACGGTGACGGGACTGCCAAGAAATTGTTCAAAATCGGACGGGCGCTTGAGCTGGCGCTCGAGACCGGCGGAGCAGACCTCAAAGCTGTAGCTGTCGGGGATCGGGTCTTTTTCATCGAGCACCGGGTCTACGGCGCGGGAGATCGCCTCACAGTCAGCGATGTTTACACCGCCCTCCTTGTCGATATACAGCCGTAGAAACCACTGCCCGCCCTCACGGACGTATTCCACATCCCAGAGCGTGCAGCCATGGGCGCGCACAATGGGCTCGGCAAACTCCGCGACCTGCTGTGTGACTTTCACAAAACCATCCTTTCTCGCAAAAAAGAGTGGGGAAGAATCCCCACTCTCAAGTAAAACTACTATAAGAATGCCTGAATTATACCATCTATATATGGGAAATGCAAGTATTTTATGAAAAAAACTGCGAAAACCCGGCGAAAATTTTGAGAAATTTTGAAAATGGGGGTACAGGACAGCGTGCGGATGAGAATTTTCCTGAAAAATTATCCCGCTGCGGGCTGTAAAATCCAGGCGGGCTATGGTATACTTTAAAAAATGAAAATAACGGGAAAGTGTCTGACGCGGGCTTCCCGGAAAATCTCGGAGGATGGCGGCATGAAACACAGAGCGGGCGCAAGGCCCATGCTGATCGTGACCGTGCTTGGCGCGTGCGCCGGTTATGCGCTGCGGCGGGCAAATGTGGCCGGGGGCGGCGCAGGAGCGCTGATCGCACTTTCGGTGGTGCTGGCAGTTCTTTGGCTGGCGTTCAGTCTGCTGCTGCCGCGCGCGCGGGAATATGCGGCGCTGTTCCGGCGGTCATTGCCGGACGCAGCATTCAGTGTGGCGGGCGGCGTGCTGCTCGTCGTGGGCGGGTTTCTAATGCTGATGCAGAGCACGGGCTTTGCGTGGCTGCTGGGCGCATTGGGGCTGCTGAGCGGTGCATGTCTGGCTCTTGCAGGCGGACAGCGGGCGGCTGGTGTGCGGCCCGCGGCGTGGCCGTATGTGGTGGCGGTGCTGTTTTACGTGGCAAAGCTGTTTTACGATTTTCGCCGCTGGATGGTTGACCCGGCAGTGCTGGATTATTGCTTCTGGCTGTTTGCAGCGGTGTCGTTTATGCTGACAACGTTCCATGCGGCACAGTTCTGCTTTGATATGGGCAAACGCCGTGCACTGGCGTTTTTCAGCCTGACGGGCATTTACTTTGGCGCGGTATCCATGGCCGACCAGACGGGCTATGCGTTGGTGCTGTGCATTGGCGGTACGCTTTGGATGCTGGCGTGCGCATGGCAGGCGCTGCGGCCAACAAAACATGATACAAAATTGGAAGGAGAAACGGCATGATGAGCGAGGCAGCAAAACGGGAATATGAACGCTGGTGTGCAAACTGTACCGGTGCGGTTCTGGAGGAGCTTCACGCCATGGCGGGTGATGAGGCGCTGATCGAGCAGCGCTTTGGCCATCGGCAGACGTTTGGCACGGCGGGCATTCGCAGTATTATGGCGGCGGGCATTGCGTGTCTGAATGACTACACTGTGCGGCAGGCTGCGCGGGGGCTGGCGGCGTATCTGGCTGAAACGCCGGGGAATAAGACGTGTGCCATTGGCTATGATTGCCGGAACAATTCGCGGCATTATGCCGAGATCTGCGCAGCGGCGCTGGCGGAAAAGGGCATACACGTGTATGTCTATGACCGGCTGTGTCCGACGCCGATGCTGTCGTTTGCGGTGCGGTATCTGCACTGCGACGCGGGCATCGTCATTTCGGCCAGCCACAATACGAAGGAATATAACGGCCTGAAGTGTTACGGCCCGGACGGCGGGCAGATGACAGAAGCACCGGCGGAAAAGGTTTCAGCAGCAATCGACACGATCGACCTGTTCCAGCCCGAGCAGCTGACGTTCCAGCAGGCGCTGGAACAGGGCACGGTGGAGTTTATTGCGCAGAACGTATGGCAGGCATACTACACGCGTATCCAGCAGGAAGCCATCGCACCGGAAAATGTGCGGAAGGCACGGCTGCGGGTGGTGTATTCGCCGCTGTGCGGCGCGGGCGGCGAGCCGGTGACGCATATACTGGAAACTTTGGGGGCGGAATATCATGTTCCGCAGTCGCAGCGGCTGCCCTCGGGCGAGTTTGCAACGTGCCCCAGCCCAAACCCGGAAAATGAGGCGGCATTCGCGGAGAGCTATAAGCTGGCGGATAGCGTACAGCCAGACCTTGTGATGGCAACAGATCCGGACTCGGACCGCATTGCCGCGGCCATCCCGGAAAACGGCGGCTATCGCAAGTTCTCAGGCAATGAGATGGGCTGCCTGCTGCTGCAATACATTCTGGAGGGGCTGAAAAAGGCCGGGAAACTGCCGGCGCGCCCAGTGGCGGTAAAGAGCGTGGTATCAACTCCGCTGGCCGACCGTATTGCGGCGGCGTATGGCTGCGAAATGCGGACGGTGCTGACGGGCTTTAAGTACATCGGCGGCGTCATTCTGGAGCTGGAAGAGGCTGGACGCGCGGACGATTATGTGCTGGGCTTCGAGGAGAGCTGCGGCTATCTCAAGGGCGGTTATGCGCGTGACAAGGACGCGGTGCTGGCGGCCATGCTCATTGCAGAGATGGCGGCAAGCTATAAATTGCAGGGCAGAACGTTGGGGCAGGTCATGGATGCGCTGTATGCACAGTATGGCTATTTTGCGACCGGACTGACAAATGTGGTGTTCACGTCGGAGGAGCAGAAGACGGCGTGCATGGCGCTCATGGAGCAGCTGCGCGCCGCACCGCCGAAGGAGCTGGCCGGACTGACCGTGACCCACATGACGGATTTCCGCACCGGGTTTGACATCGACGCGGCGACAGGCGAAAAGACGCCGACCGGGCTGCCGCGGGAGAATATGCTGCGGCTGACGCTTGGCGAACACGGACACGTCATTTTGCGCCCGTCGGGCACGGAGCCGAAGATCAAGTTTTACTATACCGCCCGGGCGGTATCCATGCCGGAGGCAGAGGAGTGTGTTCGGAAGATGGATGCAGCCATGAAAGGACTGCTTGGATAAAAGAGAGAGGCGCGCCGAAAGGCGCGCTTCTTTTTTGCGCCCGCAGGGGCACAAGGGAGGATTTTGCGGGGCTTCGCCCCGGTACCCTGTGGTTTGTGTTTGTTGCAACCTTTTAGGTTGTACGGGTTAGATTGCAGTGCCTGCAATGGGG